>CAMYNX010000025.1 GCA_947259875.1 uncultured Gammaproteobacteria bacterium
CAACAGCTGGTAGTCGTGGAAATTGGATTGCTCTACCTTGCCGTCCTTGATGGTGACGCGCTCCTTCAACACGCTCGACAATCCGTACACGATGCCGCTTTCGACGTTGCGCCGCGCCATCTCCGGCTGCACGATGGTGCCGCCGTCGATCACGACCCACACCTTGTGAACGCGGATCTTGCCGGTTTGGCGGTCGAGGGAAATTTCCACCACCCCCGCGCCGAGTGAGCCGGAGCGTTCGCTGACCGACAGCCCGAGCGCCCGGTCTGGCGGCCTTTTGGCCTGCCAGTCGCATAGCGTCTCGACCGCATCGAACACGTCCTTCGCCTTGGTCGTCATCGTCATGCGCCGGCGGCGAAAGGTAAATGGATCCAGGCCTTCGGCTGCCGCCATCTCGTCGACCAACCCCTCGATGGCAAACAGGTTGAACGGGTGCGCCACTGCGCGCCAGTGCTTCAGGCGTATGCCGTGGGCAGTGCCGCGCAACTCGATGTGCTGGTTGGGAATGCGGTAGTACTTGTCGAGATTGATTCCCGAATACAACAGGCGCCCGCCGTCGCCGACCACGCAGTGACGCCAGCCGGCGATCTTGCCGCGTTGGTCCAGCGCGGCCTCGACGCGCTGAAAGCACTGCGGGCGGAACATCCCGTAGGCAAGGTCTTCCTCGCGGGTCCAGATCATCTTCACCGGGCGTTGAATGGCGCGCGCGATCAGTGCCGCCTCGACGGTGTAGTCGTTGATCGACCGGCGGCCAAATCCACCGCCCATGTAGTGCTGGTGGTGTATCACCTGGCTCGGCTTGAAGCCGAGCGCCTGGGCTATCAACTGACGCGAACGGCCCGGCGCCTGAGTGCCTTCCCAGATCTCCACCTGGTTGCCAGCGGCGTTGAAGCGGGCGACGGCATTGAGTGGTTCCATCTGTGCGTGATATCCGAAATCGCTCTTGAAGCTGGCCTGGTACACCTTGGCCGCGCGCGCAAATGCGGTTTCGATGTCGCCGGTCTCGCCGACGGTTGTGTTGTGCGCAACTTCGTCCACGGCAATTCGCGGATAGTTGGCGTCCAGTTGCGGTGGCGAATCGAAGCCCTCGGCGAGCACCCCCTTGGCCCAGCTGACCGTGAGTGCGTTGCGCGCCGTGAGTACATGCTCGAAAGTGTCGGCGACTATGGCAACGCCGTGCGCGAGCTTGACGATGTCGATGATGCCCTTCATCTGGCGGACTGCGGCGTCGTTCCAACGCTCGGGTTCGGCAAGCTGTACCGGCGAGTGCACGGTAGTGGCGTAGACCATTCCGGGAAGCTGGATGTCGATCGCGAATTTAGCAGCGCCGTTCACCTTCTCCGGGATGTCGTGGCGCGGGACCGGTTTGCCGATCAGGCGGAACTTGCTGCGGTCTTTGTAATCGCCCTCGGACACCTCGGGCATGGTGGCCGGCACCGCGGCGAATGTTGCCACCTCGCCATAGCTCATCCGCCGCCCGGAGGCGCCGTGGACCACGACGCTGGGCTCGGTGGTCAGCCCGGCGGGATCGACGCGCCACCTTTTGGCGACCGCCCCGAGCAACACCTTGCGCACTTGGGCGCCTGCTGTGCGCATGTCGTCGTAGTACATCGTCACCGCCCGGCTGCCGACGATGGCCATGCTGTAGGACAGACTCTCGCCGCGCCTTCGTGTATAGCCATAGGTCTTGGGATTGGCCGGCGCCCATTCGAGCATCACCTGGTCCCAGTCGGCGTCGAGTTCTTCGGCGAGTACCACCGGCACCCCGGTCATCGAGCCCTGACCCATCTCCGCACCGGGGGTGAGAATGGTAATCGTATTGTCCGCTGCAATGCGTACCCAGGCGCCGATCTCGTAACCGGCGGCCTTGGCTTGCACGTCGGACATCAACAACACGCCGCTCGGCGCGAACGCGAGCGCGAAGGTGAGCCGGGTGGTGCCGGCGAGAAATTCGCGGCGCGTGATCTTCGAGGAGGACATGTCGATGTCGGTCATGACCTAGTCTCCCTTGCGGCGCGTTGGATGGCGGTAATGATCCGTGTGTAGGTGCCACAGCGGCACAGAACCGCGTCCATGTGGGCGACGATCTCATTGCGCGAAGGATTCGGGTTTTGCTCGAGCAGCTCCGCTGCCTGCATGATCTGGCCCGACTGACAATACCCGCATTGCGCGACCTGTTCGGTGACCCAGGCCTTCTGCAACGGATGGCTGGAATCCGGGGACAAGCCCTCGATGGTCGTCACCGACGCACCTTCGACGCTGGACAGCCTCGTCAGACAGGACTTGATCGCCTTGCCGTTGACATGCACGATGCACGCGCCGCAATGCCCGGCGCCGCAACCGAATTTAGTCCCGGTGAGCTTGAGATGGTCCCGGATTGCCCACAGCAGTGGGGTGTCTGGCTCGGCGCTCACCGACACCGGCTTGCCATTGATCTTGAATGCAACCATGTGCCTTCCTTACCGCGGTAAAGGAGACATTCTACTTGTTAAAAAACCAGCATGTCCCTTTATTTATGTTTTTCGCTACTTCGTCTTTTGCGAGAGCCAGTCGGCTACCGTCTGCACCAAGGGTTCTTCGAAACCGTCGAAGAAATGACCGGCGCCGGGAATCGTTACTTGCTGGTAATCTTGGTTGCCGCCTGCCCTCGCCGCTGCGACGCGTTCACCCGCTGTGTCGACGACGGTCTGTAAATCGTTCTCCCCGTACACATCGAGGATCGGCAGGCGGATTCTCTTGAGTGCACCGAGGCTGTTGATCTGCGGCACGTCCTTGTTGACGCCCATGCCCACGCCGACGAAGCCCGTGATCGCCGCATCGCCGCCGGCGGCCAGAAAATGCCGCGCCATGCCGCTGCCAAGGCTATGCGTGACCAGGAAGATTGGTTCGGCGCCTTGTTCCTTGAGCGCCGCGATACCGGCACGGATGCGGCCGGGTACCTCGTCGAGCAGCGGTACGTATTCCTGGGCCTGCGCCTCGTTGCGCAGGATGGGCATTTGTAAGGACAATGTGGTCCAGCCGCGTTCCGCGAGTTGCACGCGTAGCGGGTACACCACCAGTGGCCAGTTTGGGTGGACACCGATGCCGTGCAAGACAATGACGCCGCCCTTTGTGTCGCCTGCAGCCGGCGTCAAGATCGACAGAAACTTCTGACCGTCGGCCTTTAACCATACCGCGTCGCCGTCTATGAGTTCGTCGACGATCTGGTCCGCCCAGCGTTTTTCTTTAGCCAGATCCGAGGCGAGGCCGGTGGTGACCGCCAGCATTAGCATGCCGGCCACCAAAATCTGCGGTGTTTTCATTAAGTTCTTCTGTAAGAGCTGAGTGGAGGGGACATTCTATGTTTTTAAATAGTCGTATGTCCCATTATTTTTTTATCAGCGCTTGAATGGCGGCGAACCAATTATCGGCGATCTTTATGTTGCCGGAATCGTTTGGATGGGTGCCGTCGTAGGTATCCTGCTCGGCGTCAAACCCCGTGAATTGATCGACCAGCACGACCCGTGATGCCGGGGTGTCCATAGTTGCCGCCAATCCTGAGAGCGATTGATTGAATTGCTTGATGCGTTGGGTCACACGCTCATGGTCGAAGGGAATAATAGCCGCCAGCAGGATGTGGACACCGTGATTGTGGTGGCGCAGGCGTTGGATGATGCGCGCGATCTCCTGTGTGGTGTCGTCGATGTCCTGGCCGACACCGACGTCGTTGGTGCCCAAGTGCATGAGCACGACATCGGGATTCGCGCGCGCCACCCACGCATCGATGTGGGCGAGCACATGATCCGCACGCCAGCCCCAGTGACCTTCATGGTCACGGTCGAAATCCGCGGCTTCTGAATCCGCACCATAGCCGCGTGTCATGCTGCCGACGAAGTCCACCTTGATGCCCGCCCGCTTTAGCGCCAACCATAGTGGCCGCCGGTAGCTGTCGCGATGACCTTGGGTGATCGAGTCGCCCAATGGCATGATCCGCAGCGGCGTTTGTTCCGCCAGTACATCGCCGAAATTACCGAGCAGCGCGCCACCCAGCGCAACCGATACCATGGCGGATAAGACATGCTTGCGAACACTGGCCGGTATCAATTACTTCGCCTGAAAATCAAAGAATAAGGGGGCATTCTACTTTCATAAAAAGTAGAATGCCCGCTATTGCATTTATTCCTGTTCACATTCCCCAAGCTCGCCGCTGCGTTAAAGCGTTGAGCTGCGAGGGGGAAGGTCTAACAGACCTGGTTGTGGCGGTATCGCATCAGGCAATCGATGATGTGACATGGCTGGATTTGTTCTTTTAGTCGTTTCACAAATTGCCAAATTTCATCGTCGTCGAAAAATAGGGTGACGGCCATGGTTCGCAAGTTGTGCCTTTTAGGTGGCGTGCTATTTGTCAGTATCGCAGTCGCGGCAATGGGACCCGATGCGGCGACGACGGAGCTTATTCAAAAGCTGCGGCTCAAGGAAAGCAAGCAGCCCATCCGCGAGAGCGAGCATTGGCAACCGCCCAAGAAGATTGTCGTGGTGATGGGGGCGCGTCAAATGCAATCCAAACCAGATGCGGTGGTGTGGCTCGAGGAAGTGGCGGGTGATGCTGAGCTGATCGTCGCTCATTCGCGGGATGAGGCCGCGGGCCTGCTCGACGGCGTCGATGTGTTACTTGGCTATTGCACCCACGCGACGCTGAGAAGCGGCAAGGACCTTCGCTATATCCTCAACTATTCGGCGGGAGTCGACCGGTGTATGCGGTCGCCGTTGGTTCATGAGCGTGATTTTCTTTTGACCAACATGCAGCGCGTCTACGGTCCCGGGATCGCCGAGCACACCATCGGCATGATGTACATGCTAACGCGCAAGCTCTATGTGTTCCGCGACCGCCAGCGTGAACGTAAATGGGACCGACGCGCGGTGCCGCGTACGCAGATGTGGGAGGTGCAGGGCCGCACCATGTTGGTGGTGGGCCTCGGCGGTATCGGTACCGAGATCGCGCGCCGGGCGCACGCGCTTGGAATGCGTGTGATCGCGACACGCAACTCCTCGCGTGATGGACCGGATTTCGTCGCGTACGTCGGGCTTTCCCACGAGTTACGTGAGCTCGCTAGGCAAGCCGACGTGGTGGTGAATGCCACGCCATTGACAATCGCCACGACGGGACTTTTCGAACGCACCTTTTTCCAAGCCATGAAACGCGGCGCCTACTTTATCAATGTCGGCCGCGGCAAAAGTGTGATCACCCAAGATCTCATCGATGCCTTGAACTCTGGGCGCCTCGGTGGCGCCGCCCTGGACGTACAGGATCCAGAGCCGCTGCCGCCGGAACATCCGCTGTGGGCTGCGAACAACATCATCATCACTCCCCACATCAGCGCCGGTTCAGATGCGCAGATGACACGCTTTTGGCTGGTGGTGCGCGAGAACCTGCGCCGCTACGTCAACGGCGAACGCATGCTGAACGTGGTGGACGTCAAGCGTGGATATTGAAAAACGCTCAAGGGAAGGGGACGTTCTGCTTTCGAGCCTCGGCAAGTGTTCCGCGTCGCGATCCGGGATTCAGCCGCCTACCGTTACCATGCGAGACGATACCCCTTCCAGGCTCTCAAAAAGCCCAGCCCGTTACGTGCGTGGGTTTGCGTAACGGGTTTCCTCTTTATAGTAGTCGTTGAAGCCCACGATGCGGCGCAACGCTTCGAAGTCGAGTAGACGCTCGTAGGGATGCGATCCCGATGCCATGGTCTCGAGCGACTCTTGCACCGCGCGCATGGCCGCGGACAGTAGTGTGAGCGGGTAGGCGGCGATGCGAAAGCCGATGTCCTGCAGTTGCGCGGGTGGCAGCAACGGCGTGTTGCCGCCCTCCACGAGATTGGCCATGTGGATACCGGGCACCTCGGCGGTAATCGTACGCATCTCGGATTCGTTCTCGGGCGCCTCGACGAACAGGATGTCGGCGCCAAGTTCGCGGAATGCGGCGGCCCGCCACAATGCCTCATCCAGACCGTGGGTGGCGCGTGCGTCGGTGCGCGCAAGGAGCAGAATGTCGGCGCCTTCGTCGCGCGCGTCGCGCGCCGCCTTGATGCGATCCGTGGCCTCGATGCGGTCGACCACTGCCTTACCCCGCGTGTGCCCGCAACGCTTCGGCGAAAGCTGATCCTCGATCATCACTGCCGCGAATCCGGCGCGCGCGAATTGTGTCACGGTGCGCTTAACGTTGAGTGCATTGCCATAACCGGTGTCGCCGTCGCCGAGCATCGGAATGGACACCGCCGAGCAGATGTTGCGTCCCTGGTCGAGTACCTCACCGAACGACATCAGTCCGGTATCCGGCATTCCGAGACGCGTCGCTGACACCGCGAAGCCGGACATGAAAGTCAGGAGGAAACCCGCCTGCTCGATCATTTTCGCTGAGAGTGCATCCCAGCAGCAGGGCATAACCTGCAAGGTATCGTTCTCTAGTAGCGCGCGCAGTCGTTCGGTTGGTGCACTCATGGGGTCTTTTCACTCAAAGTTTGAACGGAATGTACAGTACCAAATTCGGGAACACATATACGAGCGCTACGGTGAGCAGCATTAGCAATAGAAAAGGCCACACCCCGGCGGCGACCTCGCCCATGCCGGCCCGTCCCACAGCTTGTATCACGTAGAGATTCAGCCCTACCGGTGGGGTGATGAGCGCGCACTCGATCATTATCACGAAGAAGATCCCGAACCAGATCGGGTCGATGCCAAGCGGTACCAAGCTCGGCGCGAGCACCGGCACCAGGATCAGCATCATGGACAGCGCTTCCAGGAAAAAGCCCATGAGCACGAGCGTGATGGCGACCACCAACACAAACAGGCCGGTCTCGTTGAAGTTGGTGGAGATGAACGACGATATGTCTTGTGGGATGCGGTACAGCGAGATTGCCTTACCGAATACCTTGGCGCCGGCAACGATCATGAGAATCGTCACCGTGGTCGTCATCGCTTCCACGGTAGCCTGTTTCAGCGCTTGCCAGGTGAGCGTGCGCAACAGCGGCCCGGTGATCAGCAGCGCCATGGCAAAGCCCACCGCGGCGGCCTCGGTCGGCGTGAAAAGCCCGGCGTAGATCCCGCCGATGATGACCGCCGCCAACAGCAGCGCGGGCAACGCGCGCAAACCGGTTTGCCATCGCTCCGTCCAGCTCGCGGGCGCGATGGCAGCGCACTTCCCCGAATAGCGCGCGTAGAGCATCGAAAACACAATGAACAAGACGACCAGCGCCAATCCCGGTCCGACACCGGCGAGAAACAACTTGATCACCGACTCCTCAGTGATAAATCCGTAGACGATCATGGGGATCGAGGGTGGGATCAGGATACCCAGTGTCCCGCCTGCGGCCAGCAGCCCGAGCACGAAGGTGCGCGGATAACCCCGCTTGCTCATTTCCGGTATGGCCACCGTGCCGATGGTCGCGGCGGTCGCCACCGAGGATCCGGAGATCGCGGCGAAGATCCCGCAGGAGAGCACGGTTGCGACGGCGAGCCCGCCCGGCCAGTGTCCCACCCACGCCTGGACGGCGGCGAATAGGTCGCGCCCGACACCGCCCTTGAGCAGCACGTTCGACATTAATAGGAACAGCGGCACGGCCAGCAGGATAAAGCTGTCGATGGTGCCCCACAGCGCCTGCGGCGCCATGAGCGGTGAAAAACCGCCGAGCAACAACAGCAGCAATCCCAGTCCACCGAGGGTGAAGGCCACCGGCACGCGCATCAGCAGCAGCGCGAACAAGGCGAGGATGATGATTAACGACGTCATTCGCCGGGTGGCTGCTTGGACATGGCCCAGTGTTCGCCGCGCGCGACGCGCCACAACTCGATCAGGCTCTGCACCAGCAACATCCCGAATCCCGCCGGCACCGAAGCCTCGGACCACCAGTTGGGGATGTTCAGCATGGTGCCGGTAGAGCGACCACGCAGATAACTGTCGAGGGCGATGTCGCCGCCGTACCAAGCGACCGCGGCCGAGAACGCAGCCACCGCGACCAGGGTCAAAACGTCCAGCGTCCGGCGCCCGGCAGGCGATAGCTGATCGTAGAGAAAATCGATGGCGATGTTTTCGCGCCGGTGTAACGTGCGGGCGAGCGCTAGGAACACGCCCCAGATCAAGAGTAGCTGCGAGAGTTCGGCCGCCCAGGTTGTCGGCGCGTTAAAGAGATAACGTGCCGTCACCTCGTAGGTGAGGAATACACCGGTGACAAAGAACAGCCAGGCCGCGGCCCAGCCCAGCCGGTCACTGAGACGATCAATCAAGCCCACGCGTTTATCATCCCGCCGACATGCGCGCGCGCCGCATCTCCTGCGACGCGGCGTTGTTCGCTGCGCGTGCCGGGCCCGTTTGGCTTATTGCAGTGTTTGCGCGGCTTGCAGCAACTGTTTCCCAAGATTGCCGGAGGCCTGAAGGTACTGGTCGTAGACTGGTTTTGCACACTCCCGCCACCGGCTGATGTCGGCTGATGATGGCTCCACGATCTTCATGCCGTTCTGCGTGGCCTGGGCGTAGGCATCGCTCTCGATCTGTGCAATGCGGTCGCGTACGTCTGCGTCGGCCTTGGCGGCGGCGGCGAGGATGATCTGCTTGTGTTTCTCGGGTAGTCCCTGCCAGAACTTGTCGTTGATCACCACCACGAACTCGATGTCCGCGTGTTGTGTCTTGGTGATGGTGTCCATCACGTCCCACAGCTTGCGTGATTTAACCCCAGACACACCTGTCATGCCGACGTCCACGGTACCGCGCTGATACGCAAGATACTGTTCGGAACCCGAGATCAGCGTCGGCGCGCCGCCGCAGGCCTTGACGAACTCGCCTAGCGTTTTACCGAAAACACGTATTTTCTTATTTTTGATGGACTCCGGTGACACGATGGCCTTCTCCTTGGACAACATGATCGCCGCGCCGTACGCCTGCCACCACAGCACGCGCCCACCGGTGCCGAGGATTGCCTGGTCTAAGGGACCGCGGATCGGGCCGTCCTTGGCGGTCGCCTTACGAATCAAGTTCTCTGAGTTGAACATGAACGGTTGATAAAAGATGTCCACAGCCGGCACGTCACCCACATAGCGCGTCAGCGAGGCGACGCCCATCTCGATGGCGCCGGAACCGACAGCCTGCGGTACCTGTTTGTCTTTGTAGAGCTGTGCCGAATCGTAGATCTGCACTTCGATCGCACCGTTCGAGGTTTTCTCCACCTCGTTCTTGAACAGCACCAGGTTCTGACCGAGATGGCTCTTTAGCGGTAGCTGCAGGGAAATACGCAGGGTGGTTTCAGCGGCCTCGGCCGGGATCGCCAGCAGGGCGAGGACAGATAACGCAGCGGCGCCGCGTGACAGCAATTTCATAGGGGTCTCCTCCAATGTGCCGGCACTATCCGGCAGTTTTGTGCGAATCAGAAAAGGGTACCGTTTTTTTGAAACGTGCGCCACACGGCGTATGGGCAATGAGGCGATAAAGTGGAATCGCAGTGAGAAGTCGTTTAGCTATCGTCGCGGATTCGGACTCTCCGCAATCCCGACCTTCCCCCGGTTCGCGGGGTCGTGGGTTGGCGGCGCCTGGAAAAGGCGGCATGCTGCTTATTGGAAAAAATTGCGTGTCACCTTTTCGTTAAAGTATGAAGATGAAAGCGGAAGCGCTGCAACCACTGATATGCGGTATCGATTGGAGCGGGGCCAACGACGCGGGCCGCCGAATTTGGATTGCAAAAGGAACGCACACAACGGACACGTTCGTTGTTCAGGGGTTGTCGCGAGGGCAAGACCTGCCGAATTCGTCGCGATCTCGCGATGACTGTCTGAGCGCGCTGCGAGACTGGATCCGCGGCATGGGGGCGGGCGTCCTGGGTTTGGATTTTCCATGCGGATTACCCGAGACATTGATGGACGCGCAAAATTGGCGCGACTTTGTAATTCAGTTTGCCGACCGTTTTCCGGCACCTGAATTGTTTGCGAACTGGTGCCGCAGCAACGCATGCGGCAAGGAACTCAAACGCACCACCGACCGTATCGCGAAAACACCATTCAGCGCTTACAATCTGCGCATGTTTCGCCAGACATACTGGGGGATCGCCGGCGTCCTCGGGCCGCTTGTTGCCGAGGATTGTGTGTCTGTATTGCCTATGCAACAGCCGATCCACGGCAAGCCATGGCTGCTGGAAACCTGTCCTGCTTCGTTGCTAAAACGCCTCGGCATGTACGCGTCTTACAAAGGCAGGGGTACACGCTATCGGCACCAGCGGAAAACAATCGTTGCGGCACTTGGCAAAAGGAATCTTCTCGGGCTGTCGGAAGAGGGCGCGAATGTGATTGTCGATGATCCAGGAGGGGATGCGGTCGACGCGGTCTTAGCCGGTATCGCCACGGCCGGCGCCGTGACGCATCCTGATTTTCCAAGAATTGCATGGCGAGACGAGTATGCTCTCGAAGCGTGCGTGTACTATTAACAGATAAGTATACTGTCCCCTTTCTTCCCGAGGGGGTAAGGACGCCCATGAACTACTCAAGAATGCTGACGCTGCTGTGTACCAGGCCGAGGATACTATTACAGCCGAACCGTATCTGATACGTATTTCGCCAAGCTGCTGACACGATCATTCAGCAGCACCGTATGTGACCAACGTACGGGGAAGTTGCCCATCGCACAATAAAGAAAAGTAGAATACCCCCTTCCCGGTGCGAGGAGTCGTCAATGACCGTCAATATCGCCATGTTGGGTACCGGCAGTATTGCCGATGACGCCCTCGCGCCCGCGTTGCAGCAGGTTGCAGGCGCTAATCTGTGGAGTGTACTGAGCCGCGACCGCGCTCGCGCCCGCGCATTCGCGCAGCGTCACGACGCGTCGGGCCCGGCACCCGCCCATGATGCACTCGAAACGCTTCTCGCCGACCCGGATCTCGACGCGGTCATCATTGCCACCCCGGATCACCTGCATGCCGCACAGGCCATCGCCGCCGC
Source organism: uncultured Gammaproteobacteria bacterium (assembly GCA_947259875.1). Taxonomy (GTDB): domain Bacteria; phylum Pseudomonadota; class Gammaproteobacteria; order Arenicellales; family JAANXG01; genus CALZGZ01. The sequence continues at coordinate 10,951 of CAMYNX010000025.1, forward strand.
CCGCGCGGGTAAGCACGTGCTTACCGAAAAACCGATGGCGACCAGCGTCGAGAAAGGTGAGGCCATGGTGCGGGCCTGTGACGATGCCGGCGTTAAACTCGCAGCCGGTTACCATCTTCGCTGGCATGCCGGTCATCGTAAGATGCTGGCGCTGATCCGTGCCGGCGCCGTGGGTGAGCTTCGTCACGTACGCACCCAGTGGACCTTTCAAGTACCCGACGCGAGCAACTGGCGCGCGCGGCGCGACACCGCGAGTTGGTGGAGCTTGTCCGGCGTCGGTACCCATTGTTTGGACTTCATCCGCTGGGTGATGGTGCCCGGGTGCGGCGAGGTCGTCTCGCTTGCGAGCACCATTAGCCGCGATGTGTGGAACGGCCCGAACGACGAGACCGCTGTGGTTTCCCTGCGCTTCGAGTCCGGCGCTACCGCCGAGTTCTGCTGTTCGGTGTTGATTGCAGCGCCCAGCCGTGCCGAGGTCTACGGCAGCGACGGATATATCCACTGCGAGGATACACTTACCCGCTTCGGTGCCGGGGTGATCAACACCCACGACGGTATGTTGGCATTCGACGTGACCGATCCCTACGCCGGTGAGATCCGCGATTTCGTGGCGGCAATCGAGGACCACAGAAAACCAGAGGTCGATGGCCGCGAGGGCCTGCGCAATGTCGAGTTACTGGCACAGGCGGTGGCGTCGGCCGAGGCGTAACAACGGCAAGTGCTTTACGGTTCGTGACAGCATGGGACGTCCAGCGCGACGCTGGGGTTTGCCCCCCCAGACGTGGTAATTGGAGTAGCCGGGGTCGGACCCCAAGGTTGCTCGAGGTTGAGGAGTCAAATCCCGATTCGTGTTACCAATTCTTTGTAATTGCAGCATAGATGATTCTTCAGATTAGTTTGACGAGAGGGCGGCAATGAGACGGTTATGGCATGGTGTATGTGGCTGGTTGGGTGTCGAAGCGATAACCGTCAGTCATACCGAGAAGATCGTTTCCTTGGTGGGTGGGTTTGCCGGGATTCTGGGAATTATGTGCGTCAGCTGGTATACGCTGGGTGAACAAGCCGGTGTGCCGGTGATCGCGTCGATGGGGGCGTCGGCGGTGCTGTTGTTTGCCGTTCCCCACGGCCCGTTGTCTCAACCCTGGCCATTGATCGGTGGACACCTGGTATCTGCCGTGGTCGGAGTTAGCTGTGCCAAACTCATTCCCATCGACATCCTTGCCGCCTCCCTTGCCGTGGGCGTGGCGATAGGCGTGATGTATTACCTGCGCTGTATTCACCCACCCGGTGGCGCCACCGCATTGGTGGCCGTCATCGGTGGACATGAGATCGCGGAACTCGGATATCGGTTTGTGCTCATACCGGTGGCGTTGAATGTGGCCGTAATCCTGATGGTGGCGATCGTTTTTAATTATGCATTCGCGTGGCGTCGTTACCCAGTCTACGTGACGCGACAATATGGGAAGAGCGTTGAGACGAAGTATGCCTACGATATCATTGAGCATGCCGATCTGGTGTACGCGCTCAGCCAGATCGATTCATTCATCGATGTATCCGAAAATGATCTGCTGAAGATCTATGAACTGGCCACTAAACGCCGTCACCCCCAGCGATATGACTGAGCAAACACGGGTTCAGATCAAGCAATCATGCATATTTAAAACACTCGTATTTGAAACGATTGCGAACCCGGGGCCCGACCCAATTCATTTTTGTAACGATCCAGTCTTTACAGGAACGTGATATAGGGAAGCAGCATGCGGCTTAGGGCGAAGACATTGTGGAATATCGGCAGGCCCATGATGCTCAGCACCACCAGCGCCATGAGCGCCATATTGCCGTAGCGGTCATTGAAATAACGGTATTGCTGGGCCATCTGGCGGGGCAAGAAATAGGGCAGGATGTAATGACCGTCCAGGGCGCCCAGGGGAATCAAGTTGAATATCATCAATAACAGATTGATCTGGGCAAGAAACACAAAAAAGAACCGTGGCCCCGGTTCCGCAAGGCCGCTATACCCCATCTGTAAACCCAGAACATAGACATTTATCGTGACGACGGCGACCACGAGGTTCATCGCCGGGCCGGCCGCAGATACCAGTAAATCTGCCCAGCGCGATGTGAAGTTACCAGGATTGGTGGGCACTGGTTTCGCATAACCAAAACCGATCAGCATGACCATCAAAAGTCCCATGGGATCGATGTGTGCGATCGGATTAATCGTCAGGCGTCCCGCCCGCTCTGCGGTATCGTCCCCGAATCGTTTGGCTACATAGGCATGCCCAAATTCGTGAAACGACAACGAGATCACGAGGGCGATCAGGATCAGCAGAAACAAAGCGTATTGGCCTTGATGGAGAAGTTGGATCATTCGGCACAAGTGCTGGTGGTTGTCGAGCGGTAATTATCGGTGAATTGACATCGTTTAAGAAACCATACAATCGTGGTGCCAACAAGAATGGGGTCGGAGCGCAATTTCGGCTAATATTCGCGCAGGTTTTTACGAGCCCGCATATTTCACCAAGGTGGCATAGATGAAGAGCTAATGTTATATGGAATAAGGAATTCGATTAATGACCGGTGTGACGCTGGGTGCCCGAGTTTATGCCTATCCCGGCCGTTGTAGTTTGGTATCCATTTCCGAAGGTTAATGCCATGCCTCAGTTTACACAATGTTGGATATTCGGTTGCCTGGTGCTTACAGGTTTGTCTGCCCAGGTGCAAGCCGATGCGCTCAATTTTGAACTCGCTGCTGTAAGCGCGGAGACCTATGGCCTGCCGCACGACATCGCATTATCGCCCGACGGCAAGGCGCTTTACGTCGCCGACAACGCTAACCATCGCATCGTGGTATTGGCGCCCAAAACCTTGAAAGAACTCGGCGTGTTTGCACAGGACGAAGTCGCCGAGCCCCATGACGTTGCGTTTGATGCCACCGGGCGTTTGCTGGTCGCAGACACCGGCAACAGCCGCATCGCCATTTACGCCGTCGACGGTGTTGGCGGACGGCTTGTCGGGTCGCTTGAAGGGCGTATACGACGCCCCGAGGGTGTCGCCGCGCACTCCGACGGTAGGGTGTTCGCGACGGGCGCCGCGTCGGGCAATCTAGTGGTGTACCGCGACGGCAAGGTGATCGGCGAAGTGGGCGGGTTTTCTTCTCCGCACGATGTGGCTTTTGATCCAACCGGCGGCGTGTGGGTTGCCGATGCCGCCAATAATCGCCTGGTGCGCTTGAATGATGCGCTGCAGGTGACAGTGATTTTATCCGGTCCTGCTTACGACTTCAGTGGGCCGCGGTATCTGGATTTTGATCCCGCCGGGCGCATGTACGTCGCCGACAAATACACCCATCGGATTAAAGTAATTGCTCCCAACGGCAAATTGATTCAGGTGCTTGGCGGTCCCGGGTCAGGGAAGGGCAAAGGCGTCTTTGATCGACCGGAAGGTGTCGAAGTCCGCGGCGACGATATCTGGTTTTCCGACACCTATAACAACCGCATCGTTCGTTATAAAGTGACGGGTACGCGGTAATAAAAAAACATTTATTCCAACCTTGAGGACCGTGGTCCGCTCTTTCGAGATCAACTATTAACGCATACCGTTGAACTAGAAAACCAATTGATAACTGGATCTATCCCAATCAGGATGGGCGTTGAACCTTTCGTTACTTAACATAGAGGATAACCATGAACAAAATATTACTTGCCTTGGCGATTACGTTGTTGGCCTCTCAAAGCCTGGCTGCCGAGGTAACCTATCGCCAGCACATCAGGCCGCTGTGGGAACAGAAGTGCGCGGCTTGTCATGGGGCGAACGCGCCCTATTACGGTGACTTCAAGAAGGACAAGGATAAATACAAGGCGATGATGAAAGGACCGAGGATGGATACCTATTCCGATCTGATCTATTACATCGGCTGGCCGGATACCGGGGCCATCATGCGCCGGCTGGACGATGGTGCGAATACCAAAGACGGTATGCCCGGCAACATGTATCAATATCTCGGGTCAACTGAATCAGAACGAAAGACGAACTTTGCGCTGTTCAAATCATGGGTGGGTGAAACCGCATGGCGGTTGAACCGCTGGAAGGCGCGGGGTGATGTGCCGGCCATCACCAAGGAACAGCTCGATCAAATCAAAGTCAAGTATTGACCATGTGTTAACAAGCAAACGGGGACATTCTACTTTTCATCTTGCCCGATTGAGTAGAATGTCCCCTTTATTGGCTTTATTCGTCACCCGACTTGGGTGACCGTATTAGTCTGCCGCTGAAAATATTGATCGTAATTTAGGAGATGGTCACGGAAGGATTCGGCTAATGTTTTAGCCACCTTTGCGTTGTCATGCTGTCTCCCACTGCGATAATGAAACATCGCAGTTGTAATCTCGTCCAGTAGGCGCTGATGATCCGCTTGATGCTCGTCGTATCCATCGTAGCATTGCGCCCTCATGATCGCCTCTTCATAGGCGAAGTGCTTGGTATAACTCGCGTATAAGTTACCGAGTAGCTCGATCATGGCCGCCTCGCGCTCGCCAAGCTGTTGCATCAGCTCGAGGTGTTCATGGTGCTCGGCGTCCAATTTGCTGATCCCTCCCTGGAAAGTCGTTTTGCAGTCCAATATCGTCATCATCAACTCCACTAAAGTTCAATATGTCCAGAGTATTCGGCTTGCGACATCCGTTATGCTCGGTTGCATCAATCGATAGTCATCGTAACCGTGTCGTCATGCCTCTTTGCTCCAGTCTCCAGTAGTGGAATTTCATTTTTAATCCTGTTGTTTATTGAGGTTAGACGCTATTTCTGAACTTGTCCAGCACAATGAGACGCTAACTACCTGTCTTTTTTAAGAAAAGACACCATTTCACCCATCGGCGGATACTCATTCTGAGCCAATTGGCAGGTCCCCAGTTTCCGGGCGGTGGCCGCTATGCCGGCACATGGGCGTGTCGCTGGAGCCACCGCGCGCGGTGTCCGATGAGGGCACAACATGCTTATGTCTCAAACGCTGGCTGGGAATCGTTGTTGGAGCACACGCACCTGTTCTGCACTGAGCAGCCGCGTATCGGCCCCGCGTAACATAAGAAATAGCCGGGCGTTCTGTTCCAACTCTTCGGTGGCGTACACCGCGTCTTCCAGCGAAGCGCCGGCAACAACCGGGCCGTGATTTGCGAGCAGCACGGCGTGATGTTTACCGGCCATCTCGCCGACTACGTTGGCCAGGTCCACATCGCCCGGCGGGAAATAAGGGATCAGGGGCAGTCTTCCGATGCGCATCACATAGTAGGCGGTGATAGGCGGCAACACATTGTCATGATCGATGTCTTGCAGACAGCTGACCGCTACCGAATAGGTAGAATGCAGGTGGACCACGGCGCCGGCCTTGGGCCGCTGTTGATACATCGCGAGGTGCAGGAACGATTCCTTAGTTGGCTTGTCGCCGCCAATCCAATCACCGTTGTCATCCAACTTAGCAATCCGTTCGGGGTCAATCTCCCCCATCGAGGTACCGCTGGGCGTCATTAGCCAGCCGTCGTCGATGCGGACACTGATGTTGCCGCTGGACCCAAAGGTGAGCCCGCGCGCAAACAGCGATCGCGCCAGCGTGGCGATGCGGTCGCGGGTTATTGCTTCACTCATGGCAGCATGCTCATCGCTTTGGCAAAGAAATCCTCGCCGCCGAAGTTTCCAGATTTGAGCGCGAGGGCAATCCGTGGTTCGCCGAGGGTCTCGGTCCACGGCACGCCGGGATCGATCTCGGCACCGATTCGCAAGCTCTGCACGTTGAGCGCCGACACCACCGCGCCGGATGTCTCACCGCCGGCGACAATCAGCCGACGCGCACCACTCGCCACCAGTTCCTGGGCTAGGCGGCCAAATACATTTTCGATCATCGCACTTGTTCGCTCGCGTCCGTGCTGATTCTGGATCGTCGCGACCTCGTCAGGCCCGGCGGACGTGTAAACAAGGACCGGGGTGTGATTGGTATGCTCATTCGCCCACGAGAGCGTCTCTTCTACGACCGGGTCGCCGGTGGCGATGCGGTATATATCGAGTTTTCGATGTGGCCAGATCCGCTTGGCAAAGGCGATCTGTCCGCGGGTGGCTTGCGAGCAGCTTCCAGCGAGAACCACTTGGCGGCCCGATACTCGCGGCACACCAGATTCTGTGGCTGGACCGAGCCGGCCCTGGCGGCGAAAATTCTCCGGTAATCCGAGGGCGACGCCGGAGCCACCGGTGACCAGAAGATGGGCCGATGCCGCCGCGCCGATGGTCGCGAGGTCGTGATCTGTGAGCGCATCCACCACCCCATAGGACATTCCTGCTTTGCGCAGCGATGCGAACGCCGACGCCGTGGCTTCGACTCCGGCGGCAACCGTCGTGTGGGGTACGAGACCAACCCGGCGTTGGGTCTGTGCGGCCATCAATCTAATCAGATTGGAGTCTCGCATCGGTGTCAGCGGGTGATCTTTCATAGATGATTCCGCAAGCAGTTGACCGCCGACAAAAAGGTGGCCCTGGTAGATGGTGCGGGCATTGGTGGGAAAGGCGGGGCACACCAGTGCGAAGTCGGCCCCAAGAGCATCCAGCAAGGCGTCGGCGACGGGACCGATATTACCGTGCGGGGTAGAGTCGAACGTCGAGCAGTACTTGAAGAAAAACTGTTGCGCTCCAAGTTCACGCAACCAGTTCAACGCCGCGAGGGACGTTCTCATTGCATCCGCGACCGGCGCGGTTCTCGATTTCAGCGCCACCACCACAGCTTCGGCATTGCCAAGGTCAACGTCTACCGCGGGCACGCCGATAGTCTGCACCGAATGCATGCCTTGTTTTACCAAGGTGTTAGCAAGATCGGTCGCTCCAGTGAAATCATCGGCGATGCAGCCCAATAGCACGCTCATTCGAATCAACCTCTCAGCATGCTACGGCCTTCCGGCAGCGATATACGGCCCTGTCTTGCGTACACCTTGGCCACCGCTGCGTCGTCTTCCCGGCCAAGTCCGGCCGCGCTGGCTTGGTTAAACAACTCGGCGGCGATCTTTGTGATCGGTAACTGGAAACCCGCTGCGTTGCCTTCCTCCAGCACGATGCCGAGATCCTTGACAAAAATATCCACCGCTGATCGGGGTGTGTAATCCCCTTCGAGTATATGTGGCACACGATTCTGGAACATCCACGACGAACCCGCACTGGCGCAGATCACTTCGTAAAGGGTGTCTGGGTCAATGCCTGACTTGATGCCAAAACTCATCGCTTCGCACGCGGTGGCGATGTGCACCCCGGCCAGCAGCTGATTGATCATTTTTATGCGCGACCCTGCGCCCGGCTCATCACCCAAGCGATACACTTTCGTGGCGACCGCATCCAGCGCCGGCGACGCCCGATCGAACGCCGCGTCCGATCCGGATGCCATGATGGTCATGGCGCCTTCCAGGGCCTTGGCGGCGCCGCCGGATACCGGCGCGTCCAGCGACAGCCGTGCGCGTTCATTGAGGCGCCGTCCAAGGTATTCGGCAAATGACGGGGCAACGGTGGCGCAGGACACAATTACGGCGTCGGAGGGAGCGGTTTCCAGCGCTCCGTGTTCTCCAAACAGCACGGCGTTGGTCTGATCGGCATTCACCACAAATATGAATATAATGTCTGCGCCGTCGGCGGCCTGGGCGGGTGACGAACACGCGATGCCGTCCTCGGCGCGGAATCGTTGCACTACGTCATCTCGCACGTCCACACCACGGGTCTCGAAGCCCGCGCGAATCAGCGACAGGGCCGCACCCCAGCCCATGGATCCCAGTCCGATGACAGCGACTTTTTTGTTGGCGGTGGTCATGGTCTCATGTTCCTGTTTTCGATGATCGGTAGCGCGTTGGGTTCGTCATTGTAGCTCGCGAACGCCGCGTCATGCATTCTTCCAACGGTCCCAATTGGGGGTCAGGTATTGCATCTTGCATGATGCGGCGATGCGGGATTGGCACCCAAGTCAACAGACGGGAGTTGTCTATTGGATGGTATTTTTTTGTTCTCGAGAACCGCACACCCTGCGACCTCGATGCCGGCATGGGTGTGCCGCAAACGTGCTGCCAACACCTCCACACCCTGTTGTGCCACGGTCTCCAGGGTGTCGCTGTACTCCGGGTCGATGTCCCAGGCGGGTTCGAAGGCGCGGCCCTCGGGACGATTGACGGCAAAGACGATCACGCCGCGCAAGCCACGTCTGACCGCTTCGCGCAACAGTTGTAGATGCTTGCGCCCGCGTTCGGTGACCGCATCGGGAAATCGAATGCAGTCGCCGTCCAACAAGGTGGTGTTCTTCACCTCGACATAGGTGTCTCGCCGCCGGCCGTCCGTCAAATGCAGGTCAAACCGCGATCGGGGAAAGCCATCGACAACGAATTGCGGTTCAGCGGTGATGCACCGGTAGCCGGCAAGTGATGCGATCCGCCCGCTGCCGATTGCCTCGGCAATGACGCCGTTGACCCGGCCGGTGTGTACGCCGATCCAGCCCTGACCCATGTCCACCCGCTCCAAGGTCCAGGCAAGCTTTCGCTTAGGGTTATTGCTGTAGCTGACTTGCACCTTGGCCCCGGGTGCCCAGCATGTGGTCATGGTGCCGGTGTTGGGGCAGTGGGCGATGATGCGGCGTCCGTCGTCAAGATCGATATCGCAGAGAAAGCGTTTATAGCGCTTGAGGATTCGGCCGTTGTGAAGTGGCGGGAGATCCATGGAATACTGATTCTAATTTGTAAAAGCGAAACGAAGAACCCGCAACGACCTCGGTTCAATCACGTCCAGACTTTTTACTTCGAGCTGCAACCACTTGATGCTGTGAGTGTCTCACACAATCAACCTGCGGCGCACGAGGATAACCGCCAGGTAATAACTGATGGCGGCGTAACACAGCAACACGCCAAGATGCAGGCCGGCGTTGGTCAACGGTTGATCCGCCACCAGCGGCCGTACCAGGGCTACGGCGTGGGTCAAGGGCAGGACTTGCACGAAGGATTGCAGGGTCGCCGGCAGGCTATCGATGGGGTAAAACACGCCGCATAAGATGAACATCGGGGTGACGACTAGGGTGAAATAATAATTAAAAAAATCGTAGCTCTTAGAGAACGCGCTCATGACGATGGCGGGGCCGGCGAAACACAAACCAATGGTAAACGCAATCGGCACCGCCAGCACCGCCGCGAAGCTCAGCACCGCGCCGAGCAGAGACGCCACCAACAGGATCGCAGCGGCGCTGATGGTGCTTTTGGTGGCGCACCATAGCATCTCGCCGGCGATGATGTCGTCCACATCCAGGGGTGTCGCCAGCATCGACGCATAAGTACGCTGCGGCACCATGCGTGTGTACACCGAGTACATGCCCTCGAAGCTCGCGGTGTTCATGGCGGAAGACGCCACGATTCCGGAGGCCAGGAAGGTGAGATAGGGCAGGCCGGCCATGTTGCCGATGAACATGCCAAGACCAAACCCCAAGCCGAGCAGATACAAGAACGGTTCACCGAAGTTGATCAATAGGCTTGGGGTGATGAGCTTGCGCCACACCAGGACATTGCGGCGCCATACCTTTAACGCCTTGGGGCGGATGCGGGGCACGCGAAGATCCATGACTACTCGCGAAGGTCGCGGCCGGTGATGTTGAGAAATACATCCTCCAAGTTCGCCGGCCGGTGGAGGAAGCTCAGCTCCGGTGTGCCCTGTAGCCGCTCGGTCAACGGTCTCGAGTCGTGGGTGTAGCAGTAGACCGTGTCGCCGACGGACTCGATGCGACAGTCGGCGCGCTCGCCGAGCAAGGATTCGATGCGACCGTCGGCACCGCGCAATTCCACCACCTCGGGTTCGACGTGTTCGCGTATCAACGCCTTGGGCGATCCCTGCGCGATGATTGCACCGTGATCGATAATCAGCAGGTCATCGCACAAGCGTTCCGCCTCTTCCATATAGTGCGTGGTCAACAGTAAAGTCTTGCCAGATTGCTTCAGATCGCGCAACCGCGCCCAGATCATATGGCGCACCTGGGGGTCGAGGCCGGTGGTAGGTTCGTCGAGGACGATGAGATCCGGATCGTTAATGAGCGCCCGGGCGATCGTCAGGCGGCGCTTCATGCCCCCGGAGAGTTGATCCACGCGCGCGTCGGCACGGTCTGTGAGGCTCACGAATTCAAGCAATTCTGTGATGCGCGTGCCCAGGTCACGGCCTTCGAGCCCGAAATAACTGGCGTAGACCCGCAGATTCTCGGCGATGGTGAAGTCCGGATCGAGATCGTCCTCCTGGGGTACCACACCGGTACGCGCGCGCACCGCGCTGGCGTGGTCCGGTAACGGTTTGCCGAAAACGGTCAACACACCGGCGGTGAGCGGGGATTGTCCGAGTATCATTTTGATGGTCGTCGTCTTGCCGGCCCCATTGGGACCCAGCAGGCCGAAGCACTGCCCCCGAGGCACGGTGAAGCTGATGCGCCGCACCACTTCTTGTGCGCCGAATCGCTTGGTAACCCCGATGGCCTCAATGATGGCTGTCGCAGCCTTGGTATCGGTCATGTGCCGGTGGTGCTGGTCGTTGTTTCACGGTCCAGGGTGGCCTGTCGGATGGCCTCGATATACGGGGCGCACGCCCGCTGTTCGGTGACGAATCGGTAGGCCTGTTCCAGATCCCAGCCCTGCATCCAACTCAAATAGGCGATCGCCACGCCGGGGGCGCGGCCAATGCCGGCGGTGCAATGAACGTACACCCGGTGACCGACGCCAAGCAGGGCGTGCAGTTGTTCCACCGCACCGCCCAGACGCTGGCGCAGGTCTTGGGGATCAAAGTCCCGGATCGGCCAACGCGCGATCACCAGGTCCCGGTCCTGATATTGATGGTGCACAGCGTCCCAATCCAGTCCTTGGTTGATGAAATCCTCGTCGGTTTGCAGGTTCAACACCGCGGTGACGTGCGGCCCGGATGTCAACCGATCGATGTCGACTGGGGTGCGCGGGCAGGTGCCTACGAATAGTTCGGGTTGGATGCGTGTCAGATTGATCACGATGATGGTGACGGCGTAACGCAAGGCGGCCAAGGATACCAGGGTTCGTCATGCCCGCAATATGCGGGTTAGGATATAGCGCGATATCATTGTAGATGACCCATGAAGACCCTTGAACAACAGATGGCCGTGTACGCGGCCTATCACAAAGACCCGCGCAACCGTTTGACGCACTTTATTGGGGTGCCGGCCATTATCTTCGCGATCTTGATCCCGATGGGTTGGTTGCGGTTTTCGATTGCCGGATTCGAGATATCGTTAGCCATGGTGTTCGCAGGGGTGGTGCTGGTGTATTACTATGTAATTAAGCAGAGGAAAAAGGATCATCACTATGTTTGTTAAACAGCGGACCAGCGATCACTTGGTGGAAGTGCTGGAACTCGCCGATCTGTTCAATCCCAATCACACCGATGTGTTGGGTCGGTACCACTATGGCGAGGAAGCCCAAGATCCGGAGCAGTTCCTGAAATCCGAGTTAATTTTTCTCTCCGATGAAGAATTGCCGCGGTGCTGGATTGACCCGCACTATCGCGACGATGAATGGAAACGCTAAATTAAGCTTGCGCGCCAGGATGTGGGGGCTTATTTGGGCACCGCCTCGAACACCTCGGTGTCGGGGTGAAAGGCGATCCACGCGAACCAATAAGCGATAGTCGCGGGGATTTCTTTACCTTGCTGATCGACGATGCGTCCGTTACGGTTGCGGGCGTCGAATTCGATTCGAAGTAGTTGTCCGGCGACACGGTCATTGACCACCGAAGGCCCTTTGGACAGTTCGGCAAACGGATATACCTTGGTCTTCTCGCCAATTTTCAATCCCATTACCAGTTCCTTGGGATGGTATTTTGAATTCTTGTTGCTGACCGGAAAAAATACCTTGGGTGTACTCTCGTAACCTGAGTACGGGTTGCGATTGTAATTGCGGGCGTGACCGGTATCGGTTGATAACACCAGGGTGTCGGGATGACGTTCGCGCCAATCGCGCCAACTGGTGTGTGTGAGCGCAAGCTGATCGAGGCTGGTTCCCTTCATCTTACCGCTGACCGCCTTGCGCATGATCTGTGACCACAGGGATTCGGTCTCCCGGTCGTAGAGCAGTACGTCGCTGTTATAGAGTAGGCCCGAGACGCCGAAGGTATGTATTACAGCGGACAGAAACTGACGACCACGGCCTCATCGCCGAATTTGTCATTGACGATTTCGTGGTAATTAAGGATGCGGATGGGGTAGGCCTTGGCGGTGCCGTTGCGGTTCATTCCCAACACTCGATCATCGTCAGCCAGATACTTCATGTCATCGCCGCTAACGAATTTCGGCTCATCTATAGCTGGGATGCCATCCCGCGGTGGGCCGCCGTGATGGATCTGCGCACTAGGGACCAAGGTGTCCGAGAGATCGAATCCATTAGTGCGCGATGCGGTCAGTCCTATGGAGACAAACAGGAAATAGATCGCGATGGCAGCGAGCGGATAAACTATCACTCGGCGCCAGCGCACACCGATCGGCGGAATGTTGAACGGATTCATAGGTAATCAGACCCAGGATAGCGGGATATGCTTACATAGACAGTCCTGCGCCAACGAGATTCCCTAAAACCGGTAGGCCGGGGAAGTGGGACCGCATCGCAGCCGACCTTGAAATTAATGCTGCGGGCCGCATAACTGTATAAATACTCTAAAGTTTCTCAATAATGGCCGACGATTTTCCCAACCTGGAGGCGGTGGAACCCGCACCGTCAGGGGCAGGCACGAGTTTGGCGCGTCCAGCGGATGTGCTGCCCCGGATTATCCATCTTTTGCCCAATAACGCGCGCCCGTTTTTTCCGGGACAGGTCATGCCGCTGTTGCTATCGCGTGCGCACTGGTCGGAAACCCTCAAGGCGGTACATGACTCCCAGCAGGGTATCATTGGCGTGGTGCTGAGCAAGGAAAAAGAAGGAGAGAAAACCAACCGCGATGATTTTCACAACATGGGCACTGCGTGCCGGTTGCACCAGGTGCAAGTGCACGACGACAAAATCCACGCGGTGCTCGTCGGTGAGCAGCGGTTTGAGATCGAAGACTGGATCTCGACGGACAGACCATTCCAGGTGCGAGTCCGTTATTTTCCGGAAACGGATTACAAGGACCTGCCGGAGATCAAGGCCTATGTCACCGCCATCATCAATACCATCAAAGAGTTGCTGCCTCTTAATCCGCTGTATGGCGAAGAATTGAAGATTTTCCTTCAGAACTACCGTCCGGACGATCCTTCTCATCTCGCTGATTTCGCCGCCAGTCTCACTACTGCTACCGCTAAGGAATTGCAACAAGTCCTCGAATCCCTCCACATCCGCCCACGCCTGGAAAAAGCCCTCGTATTATTGAACAAAGAGCTCGAAGTTGCGAAAGCGCAGATGGAGATACGTCAACACGTGGAGGGCGAGATTCAGTCGCGTCAGCGCGAGATATTCTTGCGCGAGCAGCTGAAATTTATCCAGGGGGAACTGGGTATCTCCAAAGATGATCGTACTGCCGAGCTAGAGAAGTTCAAACAGCGTATCGATGACTTGACCTTTCCGGAGCACGCGCAAACACGGGTCGACGAAGAGATGGAAAAGCTCGCGTTTTTGGAGATGGGCTCGCCGGAATATACAGTGACCCGTAATTATCTCGATTGGCTGACGACGCTGCCTTGGAACACTTACACCAAGGACCAGCTGGATCTCGATCGCGCCGCGAAGATTCTCAACCAGGACCACGACGGGTTGGACGACGTCAAGCAGCGCATCTTGGAATTTCTCGGGGTCGGGGCCATGAAGGGCGAAGTGGCCGGATCGATTCTGTTGTTCGGGTGTAGGCAAGACGTCGTTGGGCCGTTCCATTGCCCATGCCCTGGGGCGTAATTTCTACCGTTTCTCTTTGGGGGGGATACGGGATGAGGCGGAGATCAAGGGTCATCGGCGTACCTATATTGGTGCAATGCCGGGCAAGTTTATCCAGGCGCTGAAAGACACCGGATCTGCCAATCCGGTGATCATGCTCGATGAGATTGACAAGATAGGCGCGTCATTTCGCGGCGATCCGGCGTCCGCTCTGCTCGAGGTCTTGGATCCCGAGCAGAACGAAAACTTTCTGGATCATTATCTGGATGTGCGGTTTGACCTGTCCAAGGTTTTGTTTATTTGCACTGCCAATCAGCTCGATACCATCCCCGGCCCATTGCTGGACCGCATGGAAACGATTTCACTGTCAGGTTATCTCGCGAGCGAGAAAATGCTCATCGCCAAGAATCACCTGCTACCGAGGCTATTGCAACGGGCCGGCCTTAAAAAGCGGGGGCAGCTCCGCGTTGAACAGGCGGCGCTCAAAAAGATTATCGAGCAGTACGCCCGCGAAGCCGGAGTACGTCGGCTCGAGAAACTGTTAGGTAAGATCGTACGCAAGGTAGTGATGAAGATCATCAAGGACGAAACGACGTCAGTGCGCATCCGGGCCGGCGATGTCGAAGACTATCTGGGAATGCCGGTGTTCAGGAAGGATAAACGCATGACCGGTGTCGGTATCGTCACCGGGTTGGCATGGACGGCCATGGGCGGGACCACTTTGAGCGTGGAGGCGAGCAAGAGCCATGGATTCAAACGCGGATTCAAGCTCACCGGTCAGTTAGGGGACGTGATGCGTGAGTCGGCTGAAATTGCATATAGTTACATCGTTTCCAATGCGGAAAATTTCGACGCCAAACTAGAATTTTTTGAACGCGCGTTTATCCACTTGCATGTACCGGCGGGGGCCACACGAAAAGATGGTCCGAGCGCTGGTATCACCATGGCCAGTGCACTGTTGTCCCTTGTAAGAAAACGGCGTATCAATAAGAGCGTTGCTATGACCGGTGAATTGACGCTCACAGGTCACGTTTTACCGGTGGGCGGTATCAAGGAAAAGATTCTCGCCGCCAAACGTGCCGGCATCAAGGAGGTTATCCTGCCCGAAGCTAACCGCGGTGACTTCGCGGAACTTCCCGCTGCTGTCCGCGAGGGTGTGACCGAGCACTTTGTCGAACATTACAAAGATGTGGTCTCGTTGATTTTCTAATCAGAACATTCCCGTTATATGTTCGTTGTATTGACGTTTGCTTTATACTAAAAGCATGTCCATTTGCACAATGAAACGGTAATATTCGCGTTAACCGGTCCACTAAGCGCACAACCATGTCTCAGTTATTTCTGATTCTCTTTCTAGGCGGCCTTGTTTTGACTCAGATCGTGGATTACGTCGGTATCTACTACCTGGACACCGTGGGATTCATCGTGATGGGTGTGGCGGCAATCTCATATTTTATCGCCCTGATTGTTAGAGCACTGCGTAAACGGTCTGCCGCTGATGAACCGTAGGGCTTTTGCATCGATGGGTGAATCCAATCGGTTGACTCAAGCACTTTGTACTTTACTATACTTGTAATAGTCAGAATCGAAGCCCTGGGCGTTTTTCCCTAACTGATACCATAATCGCCTTTATCGCTTTGTCGACACGGGTTTATGCCTCGCGACGGAGTAAAGATATTGTGTCAAACGGCGGAATTTCATTCAAAAATATCATTGTACTAGTGGTCATCGCCTCGGCCGTGTATGTTGCCTGGACTGAGGGACTGTTCCAGGCCTTTACCCGCTCGCGCACACAACACAGCGATGTGATCATCTATGTCTCGAACCGTTGTGGGACGCCCTGTAGCCGCCTGGTGGACATGATTCGCGAACAGAACGTGCTGTTTTATGTATTGAATGTCGATGACGACGTAGAAATCGCGCAAGAGTTGAGGGAAAAATTGGACGCCATAGGTTTTCGTCAAACCATTTATCGGCTGCCAGTCGTGGATCTTTATGGTGAGATTCTACCTGTTCCCTCAATTAGGGATGTCAAGAAACGACTTCGGTAGGTGGCAAACCGCCTACGGGCTAGCCCCGTCAGTCCGAAAAGTGCTCAACGCATCATGGTCCGGTTCCCGCTGATGCACGGTGAAGTCCTTTAATCACTGATGTGAATCGTGAGTATGGGATTGGGTACACCGGACGGCATGGCTGTGGAAACCCTATGGACGCGCCGTTCAGGGTATCGAAAGTGAGAGTGAAATGACTCTCTGGAAATAATCTGGGTTATTTATAAGGTTATGGAAACCAAGATCGATGACGGTGGTTTGAAAGCTACAATAACGGACATTTAAGTCTAGGCTATCGTCGGTGTGAGTGTGTTTAGTGCTAATATAATGGCGTTGTTTATTCATTCAGCGACAGACCGCCAGGTTTGATCAGTGCACTATCATTGGGAGGAACATAGCATGTTTAACAATAAAATCAGTGCAAATAAGAACCACCGACAACAGATTTGGCCACTTTTTGCGGCGACGATTCTAACTCTGATGTTAGCGACTGGGTCGTGGGCGCAAGATAAATTCCCGTCGCAGACCATCGAGGTCGTTACCCATGCCGGGGCCGGTGGAGGCACCGACGTAACCACGCGTATGGCGTTGCTGCGGACCCGGCGCGTACTCAAAACCGACATGGTGGTGGTCAGCAAACGTGGTGGTGGTGGTGCTGTAGCGATGAACTACATCAACAGCCGCCCTCGTGATGGTTACGCCATCATGACTATTACACCAACCCATCTTTTGACCATCGCACGCGGCAAGTCGCCGTTGAAGCTGGACGACTTGGTGGGATTGGCGCGCGCCACCGACGATCCGCAGTTGCTCATGGTCAAGGGCGATAGCAAATTTAAGACCATTCAGGAGCTGCTTGCGGAGGCGAAGCAAAAGTCATTTAAGTTTGGCGGTACCCAGGTCGGGGCCATCGACCAGATCACGGCGTTTACATTCGCCAAGCGCGCCGGGATAAAGAATCCCAATTACATTCCGTACAAAGGCGGTGGGGCTATCGTTACTGCGCTGATTGGCGGTGATATCGATATCGGAGTGCTCAATCTTTCGGAAGCCGAGTCGCAGATTAGCGCTGGAGAGATTCGCCCGCTGGTGGTGATGGCAAAAAAACGCATGAAGCCGCTTCCCGACGTACCGACCACGGTGGAACTTGGCATCGATGCGGTATTTTCCACGGTACGCGGTTTCGTGACCTTGAAGGGGGTTCCGGAAGATCGGGTTAAAATGCTTGAAGCGGGTCTTATCAAGGCGATGAATCACAAGGTCTATCAGAGTTACCTGGAGACCGCGGGGCTGGGACCTGACAGCATCGTTGGAAGTGCGGACTGGAATACACAGATCCAACAGCTGTACAAGGATGGCGTCGCTGCGCTCAAAGACCTTGGTATGTTGAAATAACCGCATCGGATCCGGCACCAAGCGGGAGGAACCGGACCGGTGAGCGGCGAACGGCAAAAATCGACACACGGGGCAACTGATAGATCGTCGCCTGCAGCCGGTGGTGGCCGCTGGCTGCATAGCGACGATGTCGCGGGTGTCGTGATTCTGGTTTTTGTCGGCATCGTTGTCGCGCTCACGACCACATTTGACGAAGTCCCAGCGGCCCTCTCTCAGGGCATACCGCCGGAGCAATTTCCGCGGATGCTGGTTGTGGTGATCGCATTGTTGGCGATCATCATGATTGTCCAATCTCGTCTCCGGCGGGAAGGTCCACGCAAACGGGTGCCGGTGATGGTCCTTTTCACCGCATGTTTGCTGGTTGTGTTCGTGGTGTTGATCGACTGGATTGGAATGATGGCCGCGATGCTGGGGTTCTGTGTGGCGCTGCCGTTGCTGTGGGGTGAAAGACGGTTTTTGTGGGTTGGCGTGTATGCGGTGCTGTTCCCGGCCTGCATATTCTTGTTGTTTTCGATGCTGCTCGGGGTCCGCCTGCCGCTCGGATTGTTTATGGGCTGACGGCAACACATGGAGATTTTTGCGACCTTAGCATCGATTCTCCTCGACCCGTATATGCTGCTGGTGATTCTGGCCGGCACCGTCGGTGGGGTACTGGTGGGTGTGTTACCGGGGCTCAGTTCAACCATGGCGACGGCATTGTTGCTGCCGTTTACGGTCACAATGGAACCGATACCGGCGATATCATTGTTGGCCGCCCTGTATTGTGCCGGCACCTACGGTGGCTCAATCACCGCAATACTGATCAACGCGCCCGGAGCGCCGCCAGCGGCAGCGACCGCTCTGGATGGCTATCCGATGGCGGTGCGCGGCGAAGCCGGGCGGGCACTTGGTATGGCTACCGTAAGCAGCACCATCGGCGGCATATTCAGCGTCTTGGTTTTAATCGTTGCCGCGCCGTTGCTTGCCCGCATCGCCTATAAGTTCGGCGCCCCGGAATATTTCGCGCTGGCGCTGTTCGGCCTGTCGATGTTGGCGTCGATCAGCGGAAAATCGTCGGTCAAGAATCTCATCGGCGGCGCGTTTGGTGTGTTGATCGCAACGGTGGGCGTCGATTTCACCACCGGTGTCGAGCGCTTCACGTTTGGGTTTCCGGAATTGACCGAAGGCATCCATTTTATTCCGGTGATGATCGGACTGTTCGGGGGATCCGAGCTCTTGACCCAGGCCGCGTCGCTGAATGTGATTTACAAGCGTATCGCGTCGGTTGCCGTTCGTCTGCCTAGCCGCGAGGATTTTCGCAAGGTTCGCGGAGTCATCGCCCGCTCGTGTGGCATCGGTACTTTCATCGGTATCCTGCCGGCGGAGGGCGGCACCGTGGCGGCCATGGTTGCCTATAACGAGGCGAAACGGTGGTCAAAGGACAAGGCGGAATTTGGCAACGGCGCTATCGAGGGAATCGCAGGACCGGAGGCGGCCAACAATGCAGCCACCGGTGGGGCAATGGTGCCGACCCTCGCCCTCGGGATTCCCGGAAGCGCTACCACTGCCGTGATCCTCGGGGCGTTGATGGTGCATGGCTTGCGCCCCGGCCCGCACCTTTTCAATGAACAGCCGCATCTGCTTTACTCTATTTTTGTCGCGATGTTGGTGGCAAATGTGATGTTCATGGGACTTGGCATGATCGGCGCTAAAGTGTTCGCGAGGGTCACTCTGATCCCGCGCACCTTTCTGTGGCCGTCGGTGTTTGCTCTGGCGGTGGTCGGATCCTACGCCTTGACGCAAAGCATGTTAGACGTATGGGTCATGTTGATTTTTGGGTTGTTGGGTTTTCTATTTCGGCGCTACGGGTTTTCACCGGCGCCTATCATTATGGGGCTAATCCTCGGTGAACTGGTGGAAAACTCGCTCAAGCAATCGCTGTTGATCTTCGGGCACAACTGGTTATTATTCTTTCAACGACCAATTGTGGTTACGTTCTTCGTTCTTACCCTTGCGGGACTGTTTGGCCCGTTGCTTTATAAACACTTGGTGTCTGGGTTCATAAAAAACCGCAGAGGAACCTTGGAGGAATAACACACCAGCATCGATCTATCGAAACGTGCTTGGCCGTCTTTTAATTAGTCGTAGTCCCAATGATATGAATTAGGGAATTAACATGAACGCTGCTCCAATCAAAAAGTATACGCCTGAAATCGATCCTAACCGCGGACGAGGTTTAACCGAGTATGTGGCAAGATTTGTTGTCGAAACGAACTACGAAGATCTTCCGGTTGAGCTGATAAATCTTGGTAAGAAATCTATTCTTGATGGCTTGGGTTTGGCGTTATCTGGATCGGTGGCAAAGAGTGGCGAGCTGGTTCACGCTTATCTTCACTCGCTTCACCTTACCGGCAATACCACGGTTATCGGCAACGAACTGAAGGTGCCGTCACGGTTCGCGGCGTTCGCTAACGGGATAGGTATACACGCCGATGACTATGACGATACCCAATTGGCGGTCGGCAAGGACCGTGTATACGGGCTTTTGACCCATCCCACTGCACCGGCGTTGCCCGCCGCCCTTGCCGTGGCGGAGGCCGATAGTCTATCCGGACGTGAGATGATGCTTGCCTACCATCTTGGCGTTGAGGTCGAGTGCAAGATTTCTGAAGCGATCTCGCCACGGCACTATCAACATGGATTCCACTCTACGGCAACTTGCGGCACTTTTGCCGCTGCC
>CAMYNX010000026.1 GCA_947259875.1 uncultured Gammaproteobacteria bacterium
CTTCGCCAGGTTCCGCGATCCTTGGTGCAATATGCGGGTTTAAGTGACCGCGTCCAGTTTCGGTCGCGCGCTCCAAAAATCCAGTTCTCGTTCCAGCGCGCGGGCGACCCGCAGCAGACGCGCCTCCGAAAACGGCGCGCCGATCAACTGCAAGCTCGTCGGCAGGCCGTTGGCATCGAAGCCGGTCGGCAGGTTCACCGCGGGGAACCCCAGGTAATTAACGGGACGGGTATTGTGTCCGGAGCGCAGCACCATGGCAGCGGCGCCGGGGCGCGCGCCGACATCGCTCTCGTCGATGGTCGGCAGCGGATACGGCCATACTGGGGTGACCAACACATCCACGTGGCGGAATGTCTCGTCCAGCACCTGCCGCGCCACGTGCGCCCGATTGGCGAGGGCGTTGTGGTAATCGCGCGCCGGTACGAACGCGCCTACGAGCAGCCGCGCCAGCGACTGCGGGCCGAACAGTTCGTGACTTTCGAGCATCGCCCGCTCATAGAGTGCGCCACCCTCGACGGCAATAATGAGCATGGTCATGGCATTCGCCGTCTCGATGCCGGGAACCGCGACATCGACACAGCGGGCGCCGAGCCGACCGGTCAGCGCGAACACACCGGCCACCTGGTCGGCGACCGACGCATCGACGTCATCGAAAAAATGGTTGCTCGGCCAGCCCACGCGGACGTCATCGATACCGGCCTCGATTCCCGCCAGGTACTCCGGCGATTCGAACCGGATCGAACTGGTATCGTCGCCGTCGGCACCGGCGATGGCGTTGAGCACGATGGCGGCGTCGCGCACCGATCGCGTCAACGGCCCCACCGTATCGAGCGTTGGCGACAGTGCGATCACGCCGCTGCGCCCGATCAGTCCGTGGGTGGGCTTGACCCCGACCAGGCCGCACGCGGCCGCCGGCAGGCGCACCGAACCGCCGGTGTCGGACCCGAGCGAAGCCGGCACGATCCCCGCGGCCACCACCGCCGCCGAACCCGAGGACGAGCCGCCGCAAATATACGCCCGGTTCCAGGGATTGAGCGGCGTGCCGGCGTACGCGTTGTGTCCGGTGGTGCCAAGACCAAATTCAACCGAGGTCAAGCGCGCGCAGTCCACGGCGCCGGCGAGATCGAACCGCTCGATGGCGAACGCGGTTCTGTCGGCGTGATGACCGGCCAGGACTTTCGATCCGCCCTCGCACGGCCAGCCCGCGCGCATGTACAGGTCCTTGTGCGCGACGGGTACGCCGAACAACTCGGGGGCGGCCTCGTCGCCGGTGTCGTACGCGGAGGTGTTAAGGGACGCGACGCGTTCGCGCGCGTGATCCGTCGCAACGTACGCCACCGCGTTGAGCGCGCGGCCGATGCTGTCGAGACCGGACAGCGCATCGGCAACAAAATCCGCAATCAAAGCAGGAGCCGACTTAATATCCGCCCGCAGCGCCTCAATGGACCGGAACCGCGACGTCACACCGGGGGCTTTCCGGCAAGCTCGTGGAACAGGTGCTGAAAATCGAGATAGTGAGGCGGGTCGAGACCCGAACCGTCGACCGGCCCCGCCTGTGCACGGAGCACCCGCGCAGTTTCGGCGGCACTGGCCAGCTTCTCCGGGTCGATTCCAGCGGCAAGCAATTTTGAAATCAACAGGTTTTCATTGGCGGTGTCAGGCGCGTCTGTCATGGGGACTCCGGTTGCGCGTTCAAGAGCCAACGAACCCGTCCGCCCGCGCATGCAGGCCGCACTGCGATTGTGGCACTTGTGCCGCACGTAGTCGCAGTGCTTGTCCTCGCAAAGCAGGGCAGGGTTGTCGGTTACCCCTTACGTTACCACACCGAAGATCAGATGCCATGTGGTGTTGCAAGGGTTGCCTTCGAAGGAATCGGCACGGCCGACGACGGGTCGGATTCCTCGCTACACTCAGGGAAAAATAGTTGTCATCCCGACAAGCGCAGCGCGGAGGGATCTCACCGTGTTGGGGTTGCTACCAACACCCAGAACGGTGAGATACCTCGCGATGCTCGGTACGACCTACGGCAGGTCGGATTCTTCACTTCGTTCAGAGTGACACTTTACTTTTGATGTCATCCTGAGGCGGAACGTCGAAGGATCTTATCCAGTGAAAACACATCGCCCGTGCGTAATCAGCGCCATCGCCAACGACGGTTGGATCCTTCCCCCTGCTGCGCGGGGACAAGCACCCTGCTCTGCGGGCACAAGCACCCTGCTCTGCGGGCACAAGCGCTTCGCTCAGGATGACATACTTAAGAGGAGAGCGGGACTCGAAGATTGGGGCGGGTTGGAGACGTTAAGATCCTTTTTGATATCCGCGCTATGACGGTCTGGCCGCACGCGCATAGAGAACGCGCGCCGCCATGAGGTCGAGATGCCCGCCTCCCCCGTTCTTGAACAGGGTGATGTCGCCGATGTGTACGCGACCTTTGCGTTCGCCGCGACACAGTTGGAAGAGATCGGCGGCGATGTCGTCTTCTGCGATGACACCCGCTTCCACAGCTGCCGCGATGTCGCCGCACTCTCCGGCGGTGTCGCGGGAGTCTACATAGACTGCGGCCTTGCGCACGGCGTCGTCGTCGGCTTCACGGGTCTCCCGGCTGAAGCCCCCGACAAGATCGAGATGCGTCCCGGGTTGCAGCCAGTCACCCCGTATCAGCGGGCTCGTGCTCATGGTGGCGCAGGAAATCACATCGGCTACGGCGGCGCTTTGGGCAAGATCGCGCGTCGCAGTGATCTCGATGTGGTCCAGTTTCAAGGTGCTTGCCAGCTCGGTCGCGCGCGCGGGCGTGCGGTTCCAGATGAGGACGCGGTGAATCGACGGCCGGACCGCGGCATGGGCGCGGATCAGATGCGGCGCCATGGCACCGGCGCCGACCATCAACAGGGTGGCGGCATTGTCGCGCGCGAGGAACTTGGCGCCAAGCGCAGAGTCGGCGGCGGTCTTTCGATGCGTGAGCGCGGTGCCGTCGATGCACGCCAGGGGTCTGCCGTCGACACCATCGAACAGGATGTAAACGGCCTGCACCGAGGGCGGCCCCGCCGCCTGCGTTGCGTTGTCGGGAAAGATGGTGATCAGCTTGGCCCCCAGGGCGTGCTGTCGCTGCCAGGCAGCGCGGATAAAGAAATGCGCGGGACGCTCTGCGCCTTCGGGTTGACTGAGCAACAACTCGTCGAGCGCGCCTACATCCTGGCGGTGGTAGTCTTCGAAAGCGTCGACCAGCGACAGATAATCGAGCAGCGCATGCACGCGCTCGGCATTAATAAAGAGCATAGGAATGCGTTCGCCTCCGGGGTCCGCGTTTTTGCAACAAGAGGTCAGTACCTTTTTTTCTTTTCCATTTCAAGAGACCGGTTACCGCTTTGCCCAAAAAGGGTTCTGACGCCTATCCGGTGGGAGTGGCATTTTGTCACGATGATCACGGCTTCTTGTGCTGCGCGCAGTTCGCAGTAGAAGCCGCCCCCACAGGTGTCCTGCATTTCGTAGCATTTGCATTTCGTACGGGTCGGACCACGACGCTTTTTCGTACGGGTCGGACCACCGCAACACATTGAATTCACGAAGTTTGGCTGTAATTTAACGAGCTATTTACAGCTTAAAGCGGTCATTTCGCCGTAGATATGGGTACTTTAAAGAGGCTCGCTCAAGGGTCGTTGCGTGGCTTGTTCTTACGTGATCGAACTTTAATCTTTCATTTCCATTTCATACTTGAAATACGGCCTCTAAGAGAAAAAATGGGTCTGATTCCGACGGTCATTGGGGCCAATTCAACGCGTTACGGAGGTCCGACCCTGACGAACGCCTGACGAAATGGGTCTGATTCCGACGGTCATTGGGGCCAATTCAACGCGTTACGGGGGTCCGACCCTGACGAACGGTCCGACCCTGACGAACCTCCCTCCGCGCTTCGTCTTTCTCGTCTTTGATCCAGATCAAAACGTTGGATCTCGAACAGTTGGATGATGATGAAATCATAATTGCGGCTTTGTTGGAGTCCAGCGTAATAAGATTTCCCATCCCGCCCATTGACTGGCAGGAGGCGACATACAAGATAAATCAGGGTGCACACTCGCTGATGGTTTTAGCCTTTGGGAGAAGATCTACGCTCAATTCGCATTTTGCTCGATGTGCATAATAGGAACTGTCGGCATCTTGGTTGTTGATTGACGATGGGCTGTACCATACGTCATCATCTTCGGGTACGGAATTCTCGGAATTGTAATGAGACACTTGACGTGTCCAAGGTGCCCGCATCTTCATGTGTACAATGACTGCCTGCAAGCTCCTCCTAAACTCGCGTTGGGGCTCATCAAGAAACGAAAAACGGCTCCGTTCAGCGGCATTGAAAAAGCGCTCTTCTACGCGATATTTATTCTCATTCCCACTTTCCCTATATACTGGTTGCTGTCAAACCCAGCATTGCTGAGCGCTTTCTTGTTGACAGCAGGCATGTGGTATTCGGGCCAGCGTTTTTATTTTTGCAAGCGATGTCGAGTAAGTGATTGCCCCTTCAATCGAGCTGTTCTTAACCTAAGGCCCGCAACCCAAGGGCAGTAGCATTTGAAAAAGGGTCGACAAAGGGGTCGGTACCTTTTTTGCAAGGAGACTGAGATTCTTTACCCTGCTGCGCGGGCACAAGTGCTGCCGCTCAGGCTAATAATTTAAAGGCTGGGAATGATAGGAAAGGTTCGGGGCGACTCAGGGACGGTGAGATCCTTCGCTTCGCTCAGGATGACAAGTAAAGGCTCAGGATGACAAGTTAAAGGCTCAGGATGACAGCGAGGGGTCTGACCCACAGCAGGGCTGTGCGTGCGCCTACCGTCAGGGATTATTTCTTTTTGCGGAAGAGATCGATTAGGCCTTCGACTGCTTGTTCTTCTACGCTCTTGCGTGGGGCGGGCTGCGCGGCTTGGGGCGTGTCTTCTTTCGGCTGTGCTTCGGCCTGTCCTTCGGGGACGGGAAGCGGGCCCCACGGTAAGGGGGTGACCGATGCCGGGGGTATCGGGCCGCCGCCGATCGCGGTGGCGGTGACGCTGCCGACCAGAGCGCCGATGAGTTTGTCCTTTTGCACCAGTCGCTTCTGTGCGCGCAGGCGTCCAAGTTCCAGTCCGGCCTTGCCGAAGTCCATGCTCGGTCCGCTGAGCGCGCCGCGTATCGGGATGCGGAACGCGTCGCCCGGCGCCACGGTCAGTCCAAACACCTTCTCGAGGGTTTCCGGCATGAAGGCGAGGATGAGATCGGAACGATCGTTGGCGATGTCCGCGGTGCCCCAGGTCGCCAGATGCAGGCGTTCATCGAGCAGTAGATCCAGCCGGCGTTCATAGGTCACCTTGCCCGCGCGCAGCTGCAATATCGCCGGGGTGAACTGGGCGGTCCACTGATCGCGCCCGCTTCCCTTGAGCTTGCCAAATTGTTGCGCCAGGCCGATGGTGCCCTTCAGCAACCAACCGCTTTTCAGCGTAAGCGTGCCGATATCCAGCGTCATCCGCGGTACAACGACCTTGCCGATATCGTAGTCGCGGATCGGAATCAGCACCCCCTCGCGCGGTATCTCGAAACGGATCGCACGCTCGGAGCTTTGTGCGGTCTCAAAGATCGGGTGGATATTGCCGAGCACTTGTTTGCCGAACGACGTCGTGACCTGCACCTCGGCGACGAGCGGCTCTGTCAGCACCAGCCCTTCTTTTCGCAACTGTGCCTTGATGTCCGCGCTGGCGTTGTCCGCGCGCAACTGCAGGTTGAGCGGACCGGCCATGCGCTGCAGATTGGCATCCACCTTGACGTCGGCCTTGTTGCCCAGCGTGGCGAGCGTGAGTCCGTCCATCGCGAGCATTTGATCCAGCAGCGCCACCGGCAGTCTTTGCAGCTGGCCGGTAAGGCGCAGCGACGCACCGTCGATATTGAATTGCCCGTCCTTGGTGACCACGTCCGCGGCCTGCCCGGTCAACGCCACCTGGCCCGCCGCATCGCCGGGTTGTCCTTTGGCGCCTTGGGCATCGCGGATCTGGCCGCTGAGTTCGATGGCGATCGGCTTGGACAGATCGGCCCCGCGCAGCGCCGCCTGCAGCCCTTCGATGGCCACGGTTTGACCGCTTGCGCGGTCGCGCAGCGCCACCCACGGCGCGGTCATTGTCGCATCCAGCGCAGCGCGCGACGCATTGAACGTTGTCTTCTTGTCGGCGGCGGGCAGTGGCCAGCGCAATTGATTGATGACGGCGTCAAACGTGGCGTCCTCGGCCAGCGCGTACCCGGAGGGCTTTGCACCCTTAGCCGAAGGCACAGGTTGCGCGGCGGTCAACGCGGCGTAAGCGGCGGGCGTCAACGTCCAGCGCGCACGCGACGCGCGGCTCAACACGAGTTCGTCGCCGAGCTTGAATCCGGCATCGAGGGTCAGCGACCGGGACTGGGTCTTGACGTCGAGGGTGCCTGCGCGTTTGGCGCCGCCCGCAATGTCGGCGGTGGCGTCGACGTCCATGGACTCGCCGAGCAGCGGAACCAGCCCGGACTGTCCGCTCAATGCCTCGATCAATGCGGTGGGCAGGCCGTCGATCTTGGCCTTGGCATTGACGCCGGCGCGGGCAGGGTCCAGTTCGCCGTTGCGCAACAGATCGCTCAGCGCGGCGTCGAGTTTCACGGCGCCGGGCTTTTGCTGCCCGGGCAGCGCCGTGGCCGCAGTGAGCTTGACCGCCGCCGCGCCGCGGCTGCCTTGGTAATCGAGCACGAGGTCGGCGTTGCGCAGGGCGGTACCCGCCACCGACTTGTCTCCGGTGAGGATCAACTCGTCGATGCGCGCCGTCGCCTTGGCTTGCATGCCCGCCCAGGTGAACGGCGCCAGCGGCAGATCGAGTTGCGTGACGTCGACCTTGACCGGCGCCGGTTTCGCCAGCGTGGGTTGGTTCGGTGCCGTGAGTTCGAGGCGTTTCAACAGACCCGGCGTGACCAGCAGGCGCATGGAGGCCGGCGCGGTCAGAGCCATGCGGCTGAAATCTCTATTGACACGCGCGTTCATCTCGCTGTTCACGCCGTCGCTGGCAAGCTGCAGCCGCGCGTCGATGGGCGCGAGCGCGCCTTTGTTGTCCACGCCAGTGGTCGCGTCGATACGCACCTCGAGCGGCGCGGCCTTGAGCTCCGCGAGCACGCCGTTTTTGGGTTCGCTCAGCCGCGCCGTGCCACCGAGCTGAATCGAGGACAGGCTGTCAGCCTTGAGGTCGAAACGCGCGTCATCGATATGGATCGCGCCCAGTTGCGGAATGCCCGACAACGACAATTTGTCGCTGGTGAGCGAACCTTGCAGCTTGGTCTTGGCCGGCTGAAACATCGGCTCACCCGCCTTGGGTCGGGGCGCCGAGAACGCCTGGATGTTGAGCACGAGCGCGGCCGGCTGTTGCAGCGCCAGACTTGCGTCTTTGCCCAGCAGCCGGCGGACGACCTGGGGCGAGAGCGCGTAGTCGATCTGTGCCGGTTTGGTGAGCGCAATGGCGTCGGCAAGCGAGAACGTAACGTCTGCTGCGCGCAGCGGTCCGGCGCTTAAGTTCAGTGTGCCATCGATCCGCTCCGGCCCGCTCGACTTGAGCAGCGCCTGCAGGTCCATCTTCGGTCCCAGCAGATCGACGAGCGCGCCTTGCTGACCGGCGAGTTGATCGATGAGTGCCGTGGGGACGCTGGTGAGGTTCGCCTCCACGTCGGCGCGCATTTTGTCGAGCTGCACTTGACCGTTGCGATCGAACAGCTCGATCAGCGCGCCCTGGATGTTCAATTGCCCCGGTTTGTTCTGGGTCACGGCCTCACCGCGCAGCGCGATATTGACCCGTTGCGCCAGCGCTTCGCTGTCGAGCGAGGCGGTCAGATTGCGCAGCGTCACCTCGCCCAGCTCCGGCGCGCCGGCGAATTTAATCGGCTGCTGCGCATCCACACCGACCCGCAACGCCACGTCGCCGAGATTGAAATCGGTCAGCGACAGATCCAACCGTTCGGCCGTAAGCTGCAATGGAAACGCCGCCACCAGGCGCAGCGCGGGTTCACCCGCGGCGGGTTTTGTGAGCTTGTGGACCAGCGCGGGTTGGACGTCGAGGCGCACCGTCGCGGGTTCCGTGAGTGCGAACCGTTGTTGCTGCACCCGCGCCGTGAGCGCGGCCTGTAGGTGGGGCGCCTTGGCGGTGGCGGTGAGACTTTGCGTCTCCGCGGTGCCGGATGCCTGCACGTTGAGGTTGGCGCGTTTGCCCAAGGCGGCACTGAGCAGGCCCTTGAGTCCGAACATGCCGTCGATGCCATCGACCGGCAAGTCCTTGACGTTCATCTCGAAGCCGCCCTTGGCGGTGTGCGGGGTCAAGGACCCGTCCGCCGCGATAAGGCCCTCCACCTTTCCGGTCAGCACAAACTCTCCCGCCTGGTCGCCTTGACGGCTGCGGCCTTTAAGACCAACGTCGAGCGCCCGCCCCACCGGTTCTACTTGCAGCGTGCCCGCCAGTCCCTCGAACACCACCGGCTCCGTATCCGGCACCGTCACGGTGATGCGCACGTCCGCGAGTTCGATATTGCCGGTGAGCGGGATCAAAACAGGACCGGGCTCGGGGGCCGTGGGCTGGGTCGGTTCGAGGGCCCGACTGAGATTGTTCTGCCCCGATTCGTCGACGACGAGGTCGGCGCTCAATCCTGAAATCGTCGTACGCCCGAGGCTCAGTTTTCTGCGCACCGCCTGCAGCAGCGTCAACTCGGTGGACAGCTCCTCCAGACGGCCCACCGTTTTACCATTCGCATCCTGAACCGCCACCCCGCGAATGCTTTGGCCGCTGAGCCAGCTCAGATTCAACGCGTCGATGGTGACCGAACCGCGGATCGCGTCATTGATCGTCCCCACAATCAGGCCCCGGCCCCAGGACGTCGAGACAATCGATGGCGCCAGGACTACGCCCAGCGCCACCGCGAACAGCAATCCGAGCACGGCGTAGCGCAGCCACCCGCGGCGACGCCGTCCCGTGGCAGGAATGCCGTTGGGTTCGTTATTTGTAGAACGGGGATTGCTCATGACACGAGTTCGTTAATGGTTAACCATGATAAAAAATCAGCCAAAAAGATCGGCTCTACGGCGGCCGCCGAAACCTTACGCGTTCCGGACGACATACTTAGGGGTGAGCGGGGGGGTTCGGAGAGAGTAAGGAACCGAAGGGCACTTATGCTGCGTACTTGAGAATCTCCACCTCCGCGCCTTTCTGAACAGCCTCTTCAGCTCTGGTCAATAATTGTTCTGTAACTTCATCGGTTAAAAAATACTCGCCACAGTTCTCGCATACATCCGCGGGAACACCCTTAAAAATAATGGTCGTTTCGCCACGCTGAAGGGGTGCGGTAACAAACCCTGGCTTTAGCGTTCCCTGTTTACAGATTACGCACCTCATGGTCATCTTCTCCTCTTAAAATCAGCCTCCCATAATCTCGGATCAGGAGGATAAGCGGTCACTATATAACAATCGCTGCTCTCTGAATCTTGGGCTACCACAACATGTATCGGACCGCCTATCACAAAACCAAGTAGTAGATAGCTCGCGTATGGCTCGTCGGCTGGATACTCAGCAATTATTTCGCCTGTTTTGACTACCGCCAAAACATCTGCCCTGCTCATCCCGCGCTCAAACATCCTACGCACAGCGTGCCCGCTAAAAAGTATTCTAGCGCATTCCACAGTTCATGCCGCCCCAAACAACCATCCACTTGTTTTTGTTCGCACATTCGCTTGCGAGTCTCCACCAGTCCTTTGGTTAACAATCCAGTTTACAACTAAAAGGCCAAGGAAACACAACGCACAGCATCACGTCCGTGAGACAAACCAATCTACGCCTGGTTACCAGCACCAGGCTAGCCCGCATATTGCACCAGTATCCGGGAAGCTGGCGCAGGACAGGGGCGGCTAAACGCCGGGCTGGAGCGAAAGGCATAGCCGTAGCTATGGCTTGAGTGAAGTCCAAGTTCAGGCGTACCTGGACCAGCCAGAGCCCGGATAGGACACTGGCCGTGCACAAAACGTACCCGGGTCCAGTGGGCCATATTCGTTATATACAAACGGTTTTTCAATCGATTACGCCAAGGCCGGTGGTCGACTGGTGCAATATGCGGGCTAGACCGTGTAATGCCAGGTTTTGGTTGTTGGGGAGCGCGGAGAGCGGGGTTCGGGGCTCGGAGATCGTATCAACTCGAACACGGTGAGATTCGTCCCCCTGCTTCGCGGGGACGAGCCCCCTGCTGCGCAGCACAAGTGTCACGAGCATACAGTCTAATCCCCGTCGGCGATGCCCTCCTGACGTGCCTTGGCACGCTGGCGCGCGAAGGCGCGGCGGCGGCGCCACGCGGGCAGGAAGATCAGTGTTACGCCGACGATCAGTAGAATCAGGGTGCCGGGCCGCTGCCACATGAACGATATGCCGTCGGTGATGTTCACCGCACGGGCGAAGTTGTCCTCCATCATGCCGCCGAGTATGAAGCCGATGAGCAAGGGGGCGAGGGGATAATCGGCGAAGCGCATAATGGTCGCGCACACCCCGAGTCCGACCAGAATCAATAATTCGGTGGCGTTGTTCTGGCCGATATACGATCCCATCAGTGTGAAGAACAAAATGAACGGGATGAGATAGTTGCGCGGTACCGCGAGCACCTTGGCGATATAGGGAATCAGCGGCAGGTTCAGGACCAACAGCACCACGTTGCCCAGATACATGGAGACGATCACCGCCCAGAAGATGTCCGGACGGTCGATCATCAGCCGCGGCCCCGGGGCCACGTTCAGTGCAATCAGCGCGCCCAGCAGTATCGCGGTGGTTCCGGAGCCGGGAATACCCAGGGTCAGCAACGGCACGAAGGACCCCGTGCACGCGGCATTGTTGGCGGTCTCCGGCGCCGCCAACCCCTTGATTGATCCTTTGCCGAATTCTGCCTGCTCTTCGCCTTTGGCGATGTTGCGCTCGACCGCATAACCCAGAAACGATGCGATCGTCGCCCCCGCGCCCGGCATCACCCCGATCAAAAAGCCCTGCAGGGACTGGCGCGCGACCACCGGTGCGATGGTCCTCGCTTCCTTGCGGGTGATCATCAGATCCTTGATCTCGCCCCCGCTGTCCGCACCACGGCTGCTGCGTTTGGGGTCGAGCACCATGTGAAACGCTTCGGGCAGGGCGAACATCGCCATCGCCAGGGTGATGAAGCTGAATCCGGATTGCAGGTCCTGGATCCCCATGGTGAAGCGCGGCGCATTGAACAACGCCGACTCGCCCACCGTCGCCATCATCAGCCCGACGATGGTCATCAACAACGCCTTGGCGACCTTGCCGGTGCCGGCGAAGGCGGCAATCGCCGACAGGCCCACCACCATCAGCGCGAAGTACTCGGCGGAGTGGAACAGCAGGGCGACGGTCGCCAGCATCGGGGCGAATCCGAACAGCAGGATGGCGCCGACCGTCCCGCCGCAGAATGAGGAGACCGCGGCGATCGCCAGCGCCTTGCCCGCCAGGCCCTTGCGCGCCATCGGGTAGCCGTCGAACGAGGTCGCCACGGTGCCGGCAACGCCCGGCGCGTTGATGAGAATGGACGACGTCGAACCGCCGAAGATGGCCCCGTAGTACACGCCGGCCAGCATAATCAGCGCCGCGGCCGGGTCGCCGATACTGATCGCCACCGGGATCATGATGGCGATGATGGACATCGGCCCGAGGCCGGGCAGCATGCCGATGAAGGTGCCGATCAGGCACCCCGCCACCACCATAATGAGGTTCTGTACCGACAGGGCGGTAGTGAGACCGGCAACTATACCTTCGAACATCGCTCGTTCCCCGCCGGCCGTCAGTTATCAACAAACCACGGCCAGGGACGCAGATAAATGCCCAACGTCTCCTGGACCAGGTACCAGATGACCACCGCGGTCACCAGCGCAATCGGGATCAGCACGTGGAACTTGCGCTCTCCGAGCACCATGCCAGAACCGGCGATAAACAGCGAGGTCGCGGCGAGAAACCCGATCGGGCGCAGCAGCACCGCATACAGCACCATCGCCGCCACCAGCCCCAGGGTCTGGCCGATCTTGAACTGCCGCACCTGGGCGAGATCGATGCCGCCCAGGCCCTCTTCATCGCTGCGCGCCTTGGGAGAAAACAGAATGATCAGCGCCACGACCATGCCGAGCACGCTGAGTGCCATCGGCTGGGTATTGGGCAGAAAAGACATGCCGCGCTCGAACGGCAACAGCGGGTAGTGGAAGGCCGCGTAGCCGTAGATCAGGGAGATGACCAGGATGATTAAGGCGATCCACCGGTCCAGCGCCATGTTAACGCTCCGTGATGCGGTGAGTGGGACGGGACGGGGCGCGGTGTGTGCCGCGCCCCGTTGTCGTCAAACGATCACAAAAAGCCGAGCTTCTTCATCAGCGTGGAGATCACTTCTTCCTGCTTGGTCAGGAATGCGGTGAAGTCGTCGCCCGGATTGAAGATGTTGACCCAACCGTTGCGCGCGCGTACCGC
Source organism: uncultured Gammaproteobacteria bacterium (assembly GCA_947259875.1). Classification (GTDB taxonomy): domain Bacteria; phylum Pseudomonadota; class Gammaproteobacteria; order Arenicellales; family JAANXG01; genus CALZGZ01. The sequence continues at coordinate 12,504 of CAMYNX010000026.1, forward strand.
TTCCCACTCCTTGGTGGTGTACATCTTGTCCAACGCGGCGATGTAGGCCTTGCGCTGGTCTTCCGGCAGCCCGGGGGCGGCAAAGAAGCCGCGCCAGTTGACGAACTCCGCGTCGTAGCCCTGCTCCTTCAGCGTCGGCGCATCGGCGAACGCGTCCACCCGCTTGGGGGCGGTCACGCCGATGATCCGCGCCTCGCCGGCCTTGGCCATGCCCACCGCCTCGGAGAAACCGGTCGACAGCGCCTGGATCTCGCCGGACAGCAGCGCCGCCATCGCCTTGCCGCCCGCGTCATAGGGGATGTACTTCACCTTCACGGGATCGGCGCCGGCCGCCTCCATGGCCAAAGCCGCCACCAGGTGATCCATGCCGCCCGGCACCGAGCCGCCGCCGATGGCGACGCTGCGCGGGTCTTTCTTATAGGCAGCCACCAGGTCCTTAAAGGATGTGAGCGGGCTGTCCTTGCCGACCACGAAGGCCGCGTAGTCGCCGATGGTGCCGGCGACCATGGTCAGATCGCGAAAGTTTTGCGGAAACCGCTTAGTCAGCGAGCGGATCACGATGGGGGTGGAGTTGACCATCATGGTGCCGTGGTTGGATGACGCGTTTTCGATCAAATAGCCGATCGCCTTGCCGCCGCCGCCGCCGGACATGTTCTCGTAGGTGGCCTTGCCGACGATGCCCGCCTTGGTCAGGGCTTCACCGGTGCCGCGGGCGGTGCCGTCCCAACCGCCGCCGGCGCCGCCGGGGATCAGGAAGTGGACCGAATCGAGGTCGGCCGCGGTGGCCGCGCCGGTGCCGGCCACGGCAATGGTCAACGCCAGTGGCACCGCGAGTACGGCGCGTTGGGTGATAGATGTAAACGACATGTAGATATCCTCCTTCGTGCTTTGGTGTTAATGCTTCGTTGCCGACCGCCAACACGCGGCCGGTTATTGGTTCACGCCACCTGTATTTTCAACGGGACGGTGCGTAGTAATTACCACCTTAGATGTACGGGTTAGCGGCCAGATTTTCTTTGACAGGCGTAGTGTGGAGTTGTTGCACCCGGCTGTCGAGGGCATCGTGTTGTTTTACTGCCGAACGGGCCTGATTCAGGACTCGGTCTCGACCGGTCTTGGGTCCGGCCCGGTGTAACGCCAGATCATGTCGCTGGGGATCGGCCCCTTGTTACGGCCGCCCTGTTGGGTCTGCTCCCACGCGTGGGCCAGGATCCCGACCGACCGCGATAGACAGAACAAGCCGCGGGCGAGCGGGGCGGGGAAACCCAGCTCGGCATAGATGACCGCGGTGGCGCCGTCGATATTCAAGGGGATGGGTTTACCCTTGCGTGCGGCGATCTGCCGCTCCACCTCGCGCGCGATGTGCGCGTAGCGGCCCGATACCGTGCCCTGCGCCGCATACTTGTCGACCATTTCCAAAAGCCGCGGCGCACGCGGGTCGACCGGGTTGTGGAAACGGTGGCCGAATCCGGGTACGTATTTTCCGCCGCCCGCCACGAATGCATCGTAGCTCTGAGTCACCGCGTGTTCCAACGAGGCACCGTCGTCCATACGCGTCGCGACCGACCTATAGAACGCCACGGCCTGCTCGCCGGCGCCGCCGTGGACATCGCCGAGCACGTTCACCGCCGAGGCGATGGCGTTGTTCAGACCCACGCCGCAGGTCGCGGCCATTCTCGCCACCGCGATGCTCGGCGCCTGCGGCCCATGATCCACGGCGGACATCAGCGCGATATCGAGTAATTCAGCCTCGCCCCTTGCCGGCAACTCCCCGCGCGTCAGCAGCCAGATCATGTGCGCAAACGTCACGTTGCCGATCAACTCCTCGATTGCGTAGCCGCGGTAGCGGATCACCCCGGGGCGCATATATGTAATGTCGGTGGACCACCAGTCCGCGACCTCGTTTTCAAGCCGGTCCCGATCGCTCATATCACCTCCTCGTGCCGCAGGGCATCGATCTCCCGGTCCTCGATACCCAGCTCTTTGAGTATCTCCACCGTATGCTGACCCAGTGTCGGCGGCGGGCTGTCGACTGCGAGCGCGCGCCGGTTCAGCTTGATGCCGGTGCGCACCAGCCGGATGTCGCGCCCCACGCCGGGCACATCCCGAAACTCGCCGATCATCCCGCGGTCGCGTATTTGCGGTTGGCCGAGAGACTGCGCAACGGACAGCACGCAACCGGCGGGGACGCCGGCCGCGTTCAGGCGGGCCTGCCATTCGCGCGCCGATCTGCCGGCCAGGGCCGCTTCCAGTTCCTGTGTAAGCTCTAAACGGTGTTCCAGCCGTGCCTGGCGCTCGGCGAAGCGCGCATCGGTCTTCAGTTCGGACCGCTCGACGATGTCGCATACGGACTCGAACTGCTGTTGTTTGTTGGCGGCAATATTGAGCAGGCCGTCTCCGGTTGCGAAGGTCGCGGAGGGACTGGCGGTGACATTCTGATTCCCCATCGGTGTGGGTTCGCGCCCGGCGACGAGGTAATTGGAGACCGCCCAGCCCATGGTGGCAAGCACCGCCTCGAGCATCGACACGTCGATGAAGCAGCCGGTCTGTGCCTGGCCGCGCCGGCCCGCGAGCGCCGCGGCCACCGCGAATGCCGCGGTGATGCCGCCGATCGTGTCGGCCACTGGGTAGCCCACACGCAGCGGCGCACTGTCCGGGTCACCGGTGATACTCATCACGCCGGACATGCCCTGCACGATCTGGTCGTAGGCCGGCAAGTCCCGCAGCGGGCCGTCCTGGCCGAACCCCGATACCGCGCAGTAGATCAGCCCCGGATTGTGTTGCTTTAGGTTTTCGAAACCCACCTCCAGCCGATCCATCACCCCGGGCCGGAAGTTTTCGACCACCACGTCGGCGCGGCGTACCAGTCGCCGCAGCAGGTCCTTGCCCCGGGGGTTTTTGAGATTCAGCGTGATTGATTTCTTACCGGCGTTTTGCGCCAGGAAAGACACACCCATATGTTTATGATTCAGCTCGGCATCGGCCCCGAGCTGCCGGGCGAGGTCACCCGAACCCGGGACTTCGACCTTGATCACCTCGGCGCCCATGTGCGCCAGCTGGTGGCAGCAGAACGGGCCGGCCAGGACGTTGGTCAGATCGAGTACGCGGTACCCCTCAAGGGGCCTATCCATTCGCTGAGTCCTCCGATTGCCGCCGCGAGGATTGCCGGGCCATGATTATATTAGATAGAATGATGTTCTATTCAATAGAACCAGCATGGTGATGTCAAGTGATGGAAAATAAGGGCTGGCGGCACATACAAGGACCGGGTTGGTGACCACAACACATCGCGTCGAGGCCGTCGACCGCGCGCTCAGCATTCTCGATGTGTTCGCCGCGGGACGGGATGCCTTGACCTTGAAGGACATTGCGGATGCCACCGGGCTCTACAAGAGCACGATTCTGCGCCTGTGCGGTTCGTTGGAGGCGTTTGGCTATGTGCGCCGCGGCGGCGACGGGCTGTACCGCCTGGGACCCACGCTGTGGCAGCTCGGCAATCAATACCAGCGCGGATTCGACCTGGAGGTCTACGTGCGGCCGGTGCTGCGCGCGATCGTCGACGAAACCGATGAAACAGCGTCGTTTTATATCCGCGACAAAACCGATCGCGTGTGCCTGTATCGGGAGAATTCGCGCCAACCAGTACGCCACGCGATTGATGAAGGTCTGCGGTTACCGCTGGACCGGGGTGCCGCCGGTAAGGTGTTGATGGCCTGCCACGGCAAAGCGAAAAACTCGGACGAGGCCGAACGCATCCGCCGGCGCGGCAGTTACTTCTCTTCGGGCGAGCGCGATCCTTACGCCGCGGCGGTGGCGGCGCCGGTGTTCGGTGGCGACGGCGCCTGCCTGGGGGCGCTCGCCATCTCCGGACTCCGCGAGCGATTCACCCCCAAGATCGCGAAAAAATTCAGCGCCATCGTTGCCCGGCGCGCTCGCGAACTGAGCCGGGCGCTCGGTGGTTAATCCCCTGCTGTGCGGGGACAAGCGCGGCGCTCAGAATGACATAGTGATGGGGGATTTACAGTTGTGGAACTTTGATGCGGTGCTTTTTGGCGGCTTTGCGCAGTTTGTCGTCCAATACGATGAGCGCTGCTTTGAGTTCGCGGGCCATCCAAAGATAACTGGCATCATAAGTACTTAGCCCAGCGTCGAGCGCAAGGGACACGACTTTCGCGTGCACGACGGTGACGCGTTCGATTGGCAGACGGTCAGCTAATTCAAACGCAGCGCAGATTGGTTGCGCCAACTTCGGGTGTGCTGAGATCTTGCGCCGGCAGACATTTGCCAGTTCGAACATAAGAAGTTCGGGAGCGAACAGGCGGTGGCCTTCCAAGCCCCGTGCCACCGCTTGGGCTTTGGGCTCGCCGAACAACAACGCGGCGAGCGCCGATGCATCAACGACGCGTGCCGCCATCTCGATCCTCCCTGATCATCTTTTTAGACTCGGCGGGCGTTCGCAGCCCGAGTTGTCGTATCGCCTCCCACACCTGGATGGGGGTAACGGGTTGTTCGTCACTGACGCTGCGTTCCAGGATCGCCATCAATTCTCCCTGCAACGAGCGGTGGTGCCGTTCCGCACGCCGGCGCAGATGCTCGGCGATGTCGTCGGGAACATTCTTGATGGACAGATTGACAGCCATATTACGCGCGACGTGAGTGGTTCTGTAATGGTTCTATTGTAGAACCACACACGGGCAGACGCAAACGAATAACACGGACGAGGCCCAGGGTTTGAAGGGGCTCACCGCCATGAATAACCACGGCGAGATTCCTCACTTCGTTCGGAATGACATATATAGGGGTGAGCGGGGGTCGGGGGACGGAGGGCGGAGGGCGGAGGCGCTTAGGGACGGTGAGATGCCTCGCTACGCTCGGCATGACCAAAGGCAGGTCGGATTCTTTCCCCTGCTGCGCGGGGACAAGGCGGAGAAAAGCTGCTCCCACAGATGCTTAGCGCTCCGGCGGGCATGGGCTGGAAAAGGAGAAAAAGTCTATTCAGGGTCCGGCATTTTGGCTATTCTGCGACGTGCGGGTCGGACCATTACCACGCAAAATCGACTGACGCCCTTTCGGACGCCAGCCGTTCAGTCATGCGAGACGAACGGAGGCTGGCCATGGTGAAACGAACCTCCAAGAGCACCGCGACGAAGCCGGGCGCACCGGATGACGCCGCGCCGCTGATTCGCGCGGCCCTCGACGCACTGAGCTTCGGGTTCGCGGTATTCGACCGGGATCTAAAGCTCGTCGCCAGCAACAAGGCGTTCCGGACGTTGCGCGGATATCCCAGCGCGTTGTGCAAGCCCGGGACCGACATCGTCGAACTGTACCGATTCAATGCAGAGCGGGGCGACTATGGGCCGGGGGACGTCGAGGCACAGGTCACATCTCGCCTGGACCGGGCCCGCAAGCGCCGGCCACTGGAGATCGAGTACGAGCGGGCGAGCCAGAGAATTCTCAATATCCGCTACACACCCCTCACCGATGGCGGTCTGCTCCTTTCGTATGCCGACATCACCAAGCGAAAGCGCGCCGAGGAGGCGTTGGTGGAGAAGGAGGCCGAACTCCACGTCGCCCTCGACAACATACCGGGCGCACTCGTGTACACCGATGAACAGCTGAACATCGTCGTGCGCAACGAACACTTCACCGAGATGTACCCGGTGCCAAGGGAACTGCTGGAGCCCGGACGCCCCTATCCCGACTTTCAGCGCTATCTGGCCGAGCACGGCTACTACGGCGAGGGTGACGTCGAGGCGTTGGTCGCCGAGCGGGTGGAAAGCCTGCGTCACTCCGTGGACAAGACCTTCGAGGACCACACGCCCGACGGCCGTATCCATGAGATCTACCGGCGCCGGGCAGCGGCGGGCGGTACGGTGACGGTGGTGAGGGACATCACCGAACTCAAGCGCGCCGAGCAGGCGGTAGCGGAAAAGGAGGCGCAACTCCACGTCGCTCTCGACAACATGCCGGGCGCACTGGCGTACACAGACGAACAGCTGAACATCGTCGTCTGTAACGAACGCTTCGCCGAGATATACCAGGCACCGAAGGAGTTGTTTCAGCCCGGACGTCCGTACCCGGACGTGTTTCGCTATTTCGCCGAGCACGGGTACTACGGCGAGGGTGACGTCGAGGCGCTGGTCGCCGAGCGCGTAGAGAGCCTGCGTAACCCCTCGGGTGAAACCTTCGACGACCGCACGCCCGACGGGCGGATCTATGAGGTCCACCGGCGGCGGGCGGCGGCGGGCGGCACGGTGACGGTGATCGCGGACACCACCAACCTCAAGCGCGCCGAGCAGGCGGTGGCACAAAAGGAGGCCCAACTCCACATCGCCCTCGACAACATGCCGGGTGCACTGGCGTACACCGACGAACAGCTGAACATCGTCGTCTGTAACGAACGCTTCGCCGAGATATACCAATCACCGAAGGAGTTGTATCAACCCGGACGTCCGTATCCCGACATTTTTCGCTATCTGGCCGAGCGCGGCGACTACGGCGAGGGTGACGTCGAGGCGCTGGTGGCCGAGCGGGTGGAGAGCCTGCGTAACCCCTCGGGTAAGACCTTCACGGACCACACGCCCGACGGGCGTATCCATGAGGTCTACCGTCGTCGGGCGGCCGCGGGCGGTACGGTGACGGTGATCGCGGACATTACCGACCTCAAACGTGCCGAGCAGGCACTGCTCGAGGCCAAGCAGCGCACAGAGGAAGCGAACAAGCTGGTCACGGATAAAAATCAGATGCTCGAATCCCTCTCCGCCAAGCTGTCCAAGTATCTCTCGCCGCAGTTGTACAGGTCGATTTTCAGTGGCGAAAAAAACGTCGAGGTAGAATCCCAGCGCAAGAAACTGACGATCTTCTTCTCGGATATCGCGGGATTCACGGAGACCACCGATCTCTTGGAATCGGAGGAACTGACAACGCTGCTCAATCACTACCTGACGGAGATGTCGTCGATCGCCCTCGAGTATGGGGCAACGATCGATAAGTTCGTCGGCGATGCCGTCATGCTGTTCTTTGGCGATCCGGAAACCAGAGGAGCAAAACAGGACGCAGTCACCTGTGTCAAGATGGCGATCGCCATGCAGCAACGCATGAGCGAACTGCAGGCGCAATGGCGCGAACGGGGGCAAGAACACGTGTTCCAACTCCGTATCGGGATCAATACCGGCTATTGCACGGTCGGCAACTTCGGTAGCAATGACCGCCTGGACTACACGATCATTGGCAACGAAGTGAATTTGGCGGCAAGACTCCAATCCCATGCCGATCTGGGCGGGGTTCTTTTGGCCCACGAGACCTATTCGTTGGTCAAAGACGCGGTGCTTACCGAAGAGACCGGCACCATAACCGTCAAAGGGTTTCCCAGGCCGGTCAGGACGCATAGGGTGGTGGGACTGTATGACGATACTGCGCTTCAGGGGCGCGTCATTCGCAAGGAACAGGATGGGCTGACTTTGATCATCGATCGAGACAAGCTGACCCGCGAGGGTAAGGCCGCGGCGATCCGGGCCCTGCAAGAGGTCGTGGGACAGCTCAAGGATTGAGGCCAAGAACAAGTAGGGGTCTGGCCCCGCTTATAAGCGCGTATTACTTAACGATGCGACATCGATACATATTAATTTTTTGTCTTTATGTCGGCATCAGCGGTTGTGCCGGTTTGCCCAACGTGACGACCCAAGACATCGACGGCCGGTAGGTCGAATTCGTCAGCGCCGGCGAGGGGACCCCGGTGGTGGTCCTGGAGACCGGCATGGGGCCGACGATGGACACCTGGCGCAGCATCTTTGATGAGGTGTCCGCCTCTACCCGTGTGTTTGCGTATAACCGGCCTGGCTATGGCCGCAGCAGCGCGCGGCAAGCCCCGCAATCCGCGCAGGACATTGCCGAACGTCTGCACCGCACTCTCAGGCAAACCGGTCATCCACCGCCCTACGTGCTCGTGGGACACTCGGCAGGCGGGTTGTACGCGGCCGTGTTTGCGCGCACGTATCCCGACGAGGTGGCAGGCGTGGTGTTGATCGATTCATCGCACCCGTCACAGTTCGACTACTTAAAGGCCGAAAAACCCGTGCTCCATGGAATGCTGATCACGTCTGCGTCTGTGGGGAGAAGACGCTATGAGTCAAAGATTCTACGCGGCCTGAGCCGGGAAGCCGAAAACTGGGGCCCGTTCCCGGATGTGCCCTTGGTCGTACTGACCGCGGAGAAATCATCGCTGTTCGAGACCCGCGCCATGCGCAAGCAGTGGCTCGTGTTTCAACGCGAGTTCGCGGCGATGTCGGCGCAATCGACACACATTTTTGTCGACGGCAGTCACCACTTTATTTACAAAGACAAGCCCGAGGTGGTCATTCGCGCGATAAAGAACGTGGTGGATCAGGCGCACCGTTGATTGGGCGGGGGCCCGGGTAGCGGAGCAACTCACAAATTAATAGAGTTAGGTCCGTTTGAATACTTCGCGGGGACAAGTGCAGGAAAGGATCTCACCCTGTCCAAAGACGCCTCGCCTAAGATGTCATCCTGAGGCGCAGCGCGCAGAAGGATCTTACCCTGCCAAAGTCACATCGGCATTCACAACAGCAAGCTTCCAGGAATTTCTGACGTTTACAGCAAACTCTGCAAAGATTAGATTTGGGTTTGCTAATGATTCAACTCCGGTTGCAGGCTTATACGGCTGGAGCCTTTATGCTTAAATAGTTGTATTCCTGAAGAAAAGAATTGAGGTCTGGCGATGGAACAGGATTCAGAAATTACGAGGGAAGCCATATTTGAAATAATAGAAAACCAGATTCGTGGAAATGATCCACCGATTACGAAGGAGACATACGATCGTTTAAGGAAGGACGGCCATGCACATGAAGAAACGATGCAACTCATCGGATGTGCGTTATCAGTGGAAATCTTCGAGACAATAGAAAATAGCGAACCTTTTGATGAACTGCGATATACAAATAATCTTAAGGCGCTTCCAGAGCTACCTTGGGAGGAGTAAATCGAAAAAGGAACATAACAAATCAGTCGAGTACGCCTACCTCTTAGGCAGGCCGGACGCGCAAAAACCGCGCGCCGCTCGCGTTAATCGTTATGCGGTCAAGTGAAATAAAGAAATGGCACAAAGTCTCCGCGATCTGTATCAAATAAAGGTATCGCTGAATGGTGTTAAACCGCCGATATGGCGGCGACTGCTCATATCGAGTGTGACCGATTTAGGAGACCTACATGAAATAATCCAGATCGCCATGGGGTGGACGGACTCGCACTTACACCAATTCATTTCTGGAAACGACAGGTTTGGGGTGCCGGACCCGGATTTCGCGGATGGAGCACTATCAGAGGAAGCTGTGCGGATTAATTCATTACTGAAGAAAGAGAAAGATTGGCTTACTTACGAATACGATTTCGGTGACGGGTGGGAACACAAAATCGTACTTGAGAAGATACTCTCATATAAGGCGGACGAGACGGTCCCGAGGTGTATTGAAGGTCGCCGCGGATGCCCGCCGGAGGACGTGGGCGGAGTGTGGGGATACCAGGCGTTCTTGGAAGCCTACAACGATAAGAATCACCCGGAGCACAACGAGATGGCGGAATGGGCAGGCGAATATTTCAATCCAGAGCGATTCGACCCTGCTGAAGTAAACGCGATCTTATCTGGCGAGTGGTGCTCGCGCATAACAAACCAATAGCATCGCCAAAACAAAAACCGGGACTGAGAACAATTCATTCTAATGTTGGCGCGTGTGTGCTCCGACCTGTATTTACGACCGTCTCCAACTCGCAATTTTCGGTCTGGGCGGTGATCCGGTCACTGGTCGGTCTGATACAATGCAGGCATCACCCAAGGTGCTAAGGTTGTATGGAAATTCGTTTCTGGGGCACTCGCGGGTCCATCGGCAAGGCGGGCTCGAGCACATTGCGCTACGGCGGCAACACGTCGTGCATCGAGGTGCGCTCGGCCGACGGCACACTGGTGGTGCTCGATTGTGGTACCGGTGCTCACGGTCTCGGGCACGAGCTCGTCACATCAACCGCACCTCCACAGCACGGTCACATCCTGATCACACATACCCACTGGGATCACATCCAGGGCTTTCCCTTCTTTGCGCCACTGCGCATCTCCAGCAGCGAGTGGGACGTCTATGGCCCGCACGGCGCGGGCCGGTCCATACGCGAGACTTTGGCTGGGCAAATGCAGTACACGTACTTTCCTGTCACGCTCGACGATCTCGGCGCGACCGTGCGCTACCACGACCTCGTCGAAGGCGTCTTTGAGATCGGAGACATCCGGGTTACTACACAGTACCTGAATCATCCGGCGCTCACGCTCGGTTACCGGCTCGAGGCCGACGGGGTCACCGTGGTGTACGCAACCGACCACGAACCACACTCGCGACGACTGGCGATGGCTGAGCAGATCGAGCATGAATCCGTGCCCGGGGAGGACGCGCGGCACGCCGAGTTTCTCGCGGATGCCGATCTGGTCATTCACGATGCACAATATACGGCCGAAGAGTATCCATCAAAGGCCGGCTGGGGTCACAGCACGGTCGAGTATGTGGTGGACACGGCTATCGCCGCCCGGCTATCGCCGCCGACGTGGGCCGGCTGGCGCTGTTCCACCATGACCCGTTCCGGGACGACGATGCGGTTGATCGGCTGGTGGCGCTGGCTGAAAACCGTCTCGCCAAGGCCGGCGCGTCGCTGGCCGTGTTCGCGGCCGCCGAAGGCCGCAGCGTGGAATTGCAGCGCCCGCCGTTGGCGCGCGTGCCGGCCACCGGTGACGCCGGGAACGCTTTGAACACGCCGATCGACGCGGTGCGTGACAATAGCGTACTGGTGGCCGTTGGCGATCCGCAGGTCGCGGCGGTGCTCACCGACGCGGCGCGCGCGGAAGCACTCAAGCCGCACACCGCGAGCGAAGGCGATGCACGGGCGATCGTGCGCGACGCGCGCCCGTCGCTGGTGATGCTTGACCGTAACCTTGCGGGGCTCGATCCACTCGCGCTGTGCCGCGCGACTCGAGACGAGAACGGTGAGTACGGCAAGGACGTCGGTATTGTCATCGTCTCGACACAGGAAGATCCCGACGCCCAGCGGCGCGAGCGCGAGGCCGGCGCCAGTGACTGGTTGCTCGCGCCGTTCAGTGTCATATACGCGCGCGCGCGTATGCGCGCGCGGCTGCTGCGGACCGCGTGCCGCTGGGTCAGGGCACGGCAGCCCGCGGATGAAGACCGGCGCATTTGCGCACTCAAAGAACTACACATCCTCGACACCGAGCCCGAGGAGCGCTTTGACCGTCACACGCGTATCGCCGCGGCGTTGTTCGGGGTGCCGATCGCGCTGGTCAGCCTGGTCGACACCGATCGTCAGTGGTTCAAGTCGCGGCATGGTCTGAATGCCACCGAGACGCCGCGTGACGCGGCGTTCTGCGCGCACGCCATCCTTGGTTCCGAGGTGTTGCATGTCCCGGACGCGCTCGCCGACGATCGCTTCGCCGATAACCCCCTCGTGACCGGCGAACCGCACGTCCGATTCTACGCCGGAATTCCATTGACGCTGTCCAACGGCAGCACCGTGGGCACCCTGTGCCTAATCGACAACCGGGTCAGACACTTGAGCCCGTCCGAACTCCGCTTGCTGGTCGACCTCGGCAAACTCGTGGAAAGGGAGCTCGAACCGAGTCGGGGCGAGGACCCGAACGCCCGCCGGCCCCACAGCTCGTAGACGACGCGCTAGCGAAATTTCTCTGACCCGTATTTTTAGAGCGTGTAGATATGCTTATGTTCGAGTACAAAGATATTGGCTGGTGGTGGCACGTCGGATGGCAGATATATAAATTGGCTAACAATGAGTGGCAATATGCATTCACCAGAAGTGGCATGAAATGAAAATATGGGTAGACGCAGATGCATGCCCGGTAGTGATCAAAGATATTTTGTTCAAAGCGGCAGAGCGTACCGGGGTGCAGCTGACGCTTGTAGCGAATCAGCCGGTGCGCGTACCTTCGTCTCGCTTCATTAAAATGCTCCAAGTAGCATCTGGTTTTGATGTCGCTGACAATGAGATTGTTAAACGGCTCAGCACCGGAGATCTTGTCATTACAGGCGATATTCCTTTGGCGGCGGAAGCGATTGAAAAGGGAGCTTATGCCCTCAACCCGCGTGGCGAAATGTATTCAGCGGACAATATTAGAGCGCGTCTGAATATGAGAGATTTTATGGATACTCTGCGAGCCAGCGGAATAGATACAGGTGGTCCGCCGGCGTTAAGCCAAAGTGATCGGAAATCGTTTGCGAATCATTTGGATAAATTATTAACCAAGTTTGCAAGAAACGCATAACCAGGCAAATGCAGCCGGCCTGTATCGTCGGCGGCTGCTTTCAGTATGCGCATAGGCGGAAACAGAGATCACAATAATGGGGCACAATAAAAAGCTTCAGTTATCACTACTATTACTTCGCGTGACCGTGTTTGTGGTCATGTTCATGTGGACGATCGACAAGTTCGTAAATCCTGGGCATGCGGCAAAGGTCTACGAACATTTTTACAACATTGCCGGTCTCGAAAGTGCCGTGATGTATGGGATCGGCGCCATTGAGATGATTATCTTGCTGCTATTCTTGGCGGGTTACAAAAAGAAATTCACTTATGGTGCGGTGTTGGTATTTCATGCCGTTTCTACGTTGTCTTCATTCAATCAATATATTGCCCCCTTTGTAGAGGGGCACCTGTTATTTTTTGCGGCCTGGCCGATGCTGGCGGCCTGTTTCACATTATTCCTGTTGCGTGATCAAGACAAGATGCTGAGTATCAATTAGAGATACGCACAACAAGGCAATTTAATTCTCACGGCGCAAACAGAAATGCCGCCCGTTAATTGCGGCGTTGAAGGGCTATGGACCAACAGATAGCGAAAACGGCGATACGGTTGCTCGCAAGTGTCGGCGTGATTGCTACCGTAGCGCTCTCTATATACGCGGCCCAGCCGTGGGGAGACAATTACGCATACCAGGACATCTCAGGTTATTTGCTGCTCACTGTGTTTGTGGCTTGGGCGATTTCTCCATACATATATCTGTTTGTGTCAGCTGGTCGCCACTCGCCGCATCGTCTGAGGAACCTGCTGCGAGTTGCGGTTGCGCTATTGATTTGTATCGGGGGAATAGCTGCCGTTTTCGATACAGTCTTTATTCATCTCGACGCACAGGGAGGGTTGATATTTCTTTCTCTTCCCGTTGTTCAGTGGTTAGTTATCGGAGTTTTGGAACTAACCCTCGTATTCGTGCGGCCCAAAAAGCCTATCTAAGCATTGGAAAAACCGGGTCAAAGAACAGTTTCTTCTAATATTAGCGTGTGTGTTCTCTGACCTGCGTTTCATGATTGACCACGGTGAGATTCCTCGCTGCGCTCGGAATGACCTCAAGGAATCGGCACGACCCATAACGGGTCGGTTTTCTCGCTGCGCTTGGAATGACGGTTTTTGCCGGAATGACATATAAATGACATATAAATGACATATTGAGGAGGCGAACTTGGATCAAAGCGTGTCCCGAGCTATCTTGGTACAATATTAAAGTGTGATGAATTGAGGTGTATCACGTGGAGATTCTGCAATTCCCAGGCGTATTCGATTTACCGTGGTGGGGTTATGTCGTGGTGGCGCTGGCGCTGACCCACGTGACCATCGTCGCGGTCACCGTGTACCTGCACCGCCATCAGGCGCACCTGGCGCTCGATTTGCATCCGGCGGTGAGTCACTTCTTCCGGCTGTGGCTGTGGCTGACCACCGGCATGGTCACCAAGGAATGGGCCGCCGTGCACCGCAAGCACCACGCCAAGTGCGAGACCCCGGAGGACCCGCATAGCCCGCAGGTGTATGGCATCAACCGCGTGCTGTGGGGCGGCGTGTTCCTGTATGTCACAGAGGCCAACAAGCGCGAGACCCTGGAGCGCTACGGCCGTGGCACCCCCAACGACTGGCTCGAGCGCAACGTCTATCAGCGGTTCCAGGTCGTCGGACTGACGCTGATGGGCGCCGTGGACGTGTTCTTGTTCGGCACCGTTGCCGGGATGTTGATCCTCGCCACCCAGATCGTGTGGATACCGTTTTGGGCCGCCGGGGTGATTAACGGCATCGGTCACTACTGGGGTTATCGGCACTGGACCACGCCGGATGCGAGCACCAACATCGTGCCGCTGGGACTCCTAATCGGTGGGGAGGAACTGCACAACAACCACCACGCCTTCCCGGCCTCGGCCAAGCTCTCGTACCAGTGGTATGAGTTCGACCTCGGTTGGGTCTACATCCGACTGCTCGAGATCCTGGGGCTCGCCCACGTCAAGCGCTTGGCGCCGACGCCGCATTTCGTGGCTCCCAAACCGGTGGTCGACACCGAAACGCTGCAGGCGGTTATCACCTGCCGCTACGACGTGCTCGCGAAA
>CAMYNX010000027.1 GCA_947259875.1 uncultured Gammaproteobacteria bacterium
GTGTAGACCGGGTCCAAAAGAATGCCCTCGCTCCGACCCAGCAACTCGATCGCCTCGACGACCTGTGAATTCAAGCGGCCATAGCCTGGCGCAAATGTCCCATCAAAGACCTGAATGTCCTTCGGCATGACCACGGGCCGGGCCAGGTTCAACAGTTGTCCCAGCGCTTGGGTGCACTGACTGACCCGTTCGAACTGTAGCTTTGCACTGCGCCGCACGCACACACCGGTAACCGGAATCTCGCTGCCTGCCGCGCGCAGGCCGAGTAACAAACCGCTATGTGACAGTGAGCTCCCGGAGGCGATGACAATGTGCTCAATGGGGAGCCATTGTTCTTCGATTTGGGTCAATATCTCACCCGCCGCGTTCACGTATCCCAACGCCCCCAGCGGCGTATGGTCAGCGGAAAGATAAATAATATAAGGGCGTTTTCCTTGGGATAGCAGTTCCTGCGCGATCTGTTCGAGGCGCTGGTCGGCGCCCGCTTCATCCTCGCCCTCCGGATACGAATGGATCGATGCGCCAAGAATACGATTCAGCAACACGTTTCCGGAACGGCGGTAGATCTCGTCGACATCAGGGACCCGTTCCTCGAGTTGAACGTGACACGCCATGCCTAATTTGGCGGCGGCGGCAGCCGCCATGCGCACATAATTCGACTGTACCGCACCGGTGATGAGCAACGTATCAGCGTCCAGTTGTTGTGCCTCGCCGAGATAAAATTCCAGTTTTCTCGCCTTGTTCCCGCCCAGCGCAAGTCCGGTGCAGTCGTCCCGTTTCATAAACAGCCTGGGGCCGCCCACTGCCTTATTGAGATTGGTCAATTCATCAATGGGGGTCGGCAGATGCGCCAGCTGTGCGCGCGGAAAAGGTGCAAGTAATTTCGTAATCGTGTTCAAGTGTGTCCTTTGGTTTAGTCGGAAGTTTAAACGCGTAGCCATCGCCCACTTATTTCCTCGCTACACGCATCCATTCGAGTTCAAAGCTGCAGGTTGCGGCGATTGGGGAAGATTATGAGCCAATAGACAAAGAAATTCATAGAGTCCGCGGCAAACCGTTGCGCTCCATGGACCTTAAAGGATTAGCCGGAACGCCGAGATAGCGCTCACCAAGACAATGGCCGCCGGCGGATATAGCGTTCATGGCGGGTTAGACGCCCACGATAGAGATAGCCAGTTTACCATCGAGACGATCTCTGCGCCTGATAACGGCGTGGGCACCTGCAACCCTACGTCTTCGGTTTCTTCAGCAGGTCCTTGAGTCCCGAGAATGGATTGTGTGTCGCCGGTTTCAATTCCGCGTGGGTCAAACCAAAACTTGCATTGTCTCCGCGCACCTGCTGCGAATATTTCTGATGTTCCCAGTCGTGGCAGTAAAGGCAAAGGTTTTCCCAATTGCTGCCGTCAGCCGGGTTGTTGTCATGATCGTGATCTTTGTGATGGACGGTGAGTTCATGCAAGTTCTTACGCGTAAACTCTCGTCCGCAACGAGCGCATACCCATGGGTGGATGCGCAGCGATTGCTCACGATAACCGCGCATGCGCTCTTGCGCACTGCGCCGTGCTTGGGCGACGACCTTATCCAGCCTGCTTGCGTCGATCTTGTCGCCCGGGGGGCGGCGTTTCTTAGAATCGAAGGTTGGCATCCCGTTGTGCTGCCGATGGTGTTCAAAACACCAATAGTACGATCGTGGTTCGCCGAATTCCAAATTCACGACGTGCTGGCGGGATTCCCGGAAGGACGCCTGCTGCACATAGCGCACTGCAATCCTGGACGTGGCGATAGAGTAAGGTGAATTAATGCCACATTATTTAGGCCCGGGTCCACAGCGCGATGGGAAAAACTGCGACCGGAGTTGTTGGCTCGCGCCCCGGTTCTTGGACCCTGATTCTTATACGGCTTGACCGGGGAGGCGGGCTGTTGACCTCACTTCTCACTCAGCAAGAATTGGGGCCGGAGTTTTTGGCGCTGGCCCCGATCTCTATTGGCGGGAGATCGCAATTCATGTGCAAGCAGATCCATAACGCGCCTACCGATGTATTCATCCGCGGTATTCCCATTACTCATCGCCAGTGCTTTCAGATAAGCCCTGCCGATCAGCTTGCCTAAAGGCGGCGGATTGTAGAGCAGTTTCTTGATGACGAAAGGATTTAAGGTCAGCGGATTGTATCCTTTGGTCAGGTAACCCTCTTTGATCAAAAAGTTCTCGACAGGTGTGCCAGGTTGAATACCTATGAAGAAGATAAATGGCAACACATTATCGCGGCCGAACATCGCGTAGAGCTCATCGATTTTGTCGGTCGTCTCGAGGAGCGTTTCACGGGTTTCACCCGGGGCATTGAGTGGTATATAGAGTTTGACCTTCTGATCGGTGTGTCCGCCTTGCTTAAACATCTCCAGAGCTTCCATCTGTTGATTCAATTTATATCCCAAAGTGAGGTTGTCTATGACATCTTGTGAACCGGTAAACGACAAATCAATACTACACAATCCGGTTGCCAGCCGTAGATAGCCAGACCACTTTATATCCGTTTTTCGCGCCAGCAATTCATCCATAAGCTTGTCGACGTGCTTTGTGCTTCTCAGTGTCGAACAGAATTGAGCGTCGGTAAACCAGATTTTTTGGGCGCCATAGTGCTTATTGAGTATTTCTACTTCCTTGGCGATTTCCGCGGGATCGCGGTAGCGCTGACGGTGGCCTTCTATCTTGTTGTACAAACAGAAGTGACACTGATAGGGGCAACCGCGTTTGGTTTGTACGCCGATATAGTCATCCAGGTAACTGTGGAAATCCGGAAAAATGGATTCAATATATTCGAAGTCCACTGCTTTCAACTGCGGCAGATCGAATTGGATTTGCCGGCAGCCTTTGGTGATGGCGCCGTTGCTGTCCCTGTAATAGTAGTCCCCTGCGGGTTCGGTGAATCCGTTGACCGCCGACAGCATGGCGTCTTCGCCTTCCCCCACCACAACCAGAGAATCATTTGGACATTTCTCGACAATGTATTTGGCGAAGATGGAAACAGCGGTACCACCCACTACTATCTTGGAATCTGGAAGCAGCCGTCTGACCATACGCATGAAACGGAAATTGTTGATCCGCGCTGAAGCGTAGTCGTGGATAATTGCGACCGCATCCTTGACCGCTTGGGCTCGGGCAAGGATGCTAGGTGAATAGTCATAATTCATTACCACATCCAGAGCATCATTTTCAGGATGCGGCCCAAAGGTTTGCATGTTGCGCCAGGAAAACGCGACGATATCGGGTTGCAACTGGTTGATGCGTTCTGTGAGGGCCTGCTTGCGCAGCGATGGCGCGATCAATGACATGTCCAGGATTTCTTGGCGTACGTCAGGCCGATGCTTGTGGATGTAGTCAGCGATGTAAACCACACCCCCCGGATAGATCTTCCAGCAGGGTAGGCGGACATAAAGAACGGATTTTGTATTCGTCGACATAATTTTTATTGTAGCGGTCAAATATGCGGTGATATGGTCAGCTTAATCTTGGAATAGGATTAAAGCCACGTCACACCCCAAACCATTATAGTTGTTCAACACACCGCCCGAATTGACATCAGTCAAGAAATCAACGGCCGATGGACTCCCAAGAACGTAATAATCAGGAAAATGATAGCCGTCTAGCGACGGATTGGGAAGATTTGACCAAGTCGAATCACGCCCGCCGAGGAAAATCGAGTTAGTTGCGCTACCACGAGTCCTTTTGCCCATGGGGCGCCGTGGTGCAATATGTGGGTTGAAGCTAACATGATGGGCGTATTCCCCAAAGTGCTACAATTCGGTCACACGAAAAATCATGTTCAACTGTTAATGAGGAGGCCAGAATATGTCGACGGAACTATTTAATATCGGCCGTAAGATTCGTACCGACGTCCTGGGTGAGGAGCGCGTCACAAAAGCGTTGGATCAAGCCGATGATTTCAACCGCGATTTCCAACATCTGGTGACCGAATATTGCTGGGGTTTTTGTTGGGACCGAAACGGATTGAGTCGCAAGCAACGTAGTCTGTTAAATCTCGGAATGTTGGCGGCGTTAAACCGTGGTCCGGAGTTTGAGTTGCATTTTCGCGGCGCGTTCAAGAATGGACTCACACTCGATGAGCTTCAGGACACCTTGATACAGATTGCAATTTACTGCGGCATCCCGGCCGGTGTCGAGGCATTCAAGATCGCGAACAAAGTATTGAAGGAAATGAGGGACGCCGGAGAGCTTGGCGGGGTATGATGCCTGCCAAGGCTGTTCATTACTGACTTGGGTTCACTTGGGCCACGAGTCGCGGAACAAGCGGACCGGGTTCACGCTTCGCGGATCGATGCCCTCTGTGCGTGCTTGCACCTGCCATACCGTGTTTACAATCTGATACAGGCGTTCCACGATCAGTCTGCCTGCCTTGCCGTGTTTGGCACTTACGACAAACGCGTCGCCGAGTAAACCCCACATATGATCCAAATCCGACAGTGTGAGATTCATGTCAACGTGTATTTTCCCCAAGCGATTCATTAGACGGGTCTTCTGATCCTCGGCCAAGGTGTCTAGATCACCGACGAGCACGCGCAACTCATGCAGCGCATTTTTGACGCGATCGCGGTCTTCGTCTGTAAATTTGTAAAACGCAGTCTTGTTAAACTTGTCTGCATAGTTGCGCCGGAAGTCCGAAAGTTTCTGCTGAACAATGAGCTCATTGAGATTGGCCTTGAGTTTTTCGAAAAAATTCGTAATCGCTGTGGAATTTTTTTCCGCATCTGTACCCAGGTTGGGTATTTCAAAGCGGATATTGAGTGGGTGAGTTTCGCTATAGACCTCAAACAATGCCAACGCATTCAGATAGGCATGTTGATCTTCGATCAAGCTTGACCTGCCGGTCTCCTGAAGGCGCTGGCGGTTGAAGTCCAGCACCGTTTCACAGATCGTGTAACCAGCCAAGACGGAGTCGGTGGGTAATTTATCTGTAAAATCTTCGGCAAAAATGTCGGTCATCGTCAACTAGGGAAAAGCAGATACACATGTGGTGAACTTCTAAGTATAAGTTATTAATACCAGAATGACCGATGAGTGCCGGTATGTCTAGTTTGCTCGGAGACCGGACGGCGGGGAGCGGGGAGCGAGGAACGGGGATCGCACGAACTGTGCTTCGGGGTTCGCGGTACGGCGCCCGGAGATCGCACGAACTCCGCTCTCCGCTCCCCGCTCCCCGATATCAGGTCACGTAAGGGCCGCCGGTAAGACTTTGTTAATGTGTCAATCGAGATAGCAGGTGCTGCGGATACGAATTGTGAATTCGTCAAACTCCGGGACCAATCCATGGGCCTCCATGTACTTGGCCTGTATTCGATATGCGTCGCCCTCGAGCGCGTTGGTACAGGCTGCTTCCTCGTTCTTACCCTGGGCAAATTGTAAGAAATGCACCAATTCATGCACCAGAACCGAATTTCCGTGGGCAGAGTGCATGTCAATGTTGGCCGCTACATAGATCCTGTTATTCTGGTTGTCGTATAAGGCGGCGACATCGCTTTCCAATTCACGCAGCTCTTTGGGGGTTAATCGTGCCAGCAGATTATCTTCATAGAGCAGCCGCATCAGCGCAGCCTGAGGGACCGCCCGCAGTTCTGGAATTGGCGACTGCGGAAGCGCTTGAAACGCGGAGTTTTGACTGATCCACAGCAATAAGCCGATCAGTACATGTTTCATTGTTGAACACCTTTCCCCAGTGACATTAATAACGAAAGCAAAATGTATGCCATGTCACGCCTAGCCGCGCTCGAAAGTGCGCCGACGCAGGGGCAAAAACCGGTGTTTAAATCAGGCGCTTAGCTTCCATGGTGGCGCCCACTGGTGGGCCAGACTGCCGGCGCCAGACCGCCGGGTGACAAATAGTGTCACCTCATGCCATTTAGCCCGCGGCGTAAACCGCCCATCCGGCAAGTGCGCTGTTGGTGACCGCGGGTAACGGCACTCGTCCTGCCGCTAGCCCGGATATTGCACCAAGGATCCCGGCAGCTGGCGCAGAGATCGGGCGGCTGAACCCCCTGCTGTGCGGGGACAAGCGCCGCGCTGGAACGAACCCCATAGCTGGCTATGGGTTGAGTGAAGCGCAAGTGCAGGCGTTCGGGATCGAGCCAGAGCCGGGATAGGCGATGGCCGGGGTACAAAGTGTCACTTCTACAGTTGATCGTATTATCTCTATAGATCAAGTTGATAGCGTCCTGTTTCGCCGCCTTGGTGCAATATTCAGGCTAGTTGTCGATCTATCGCGTCGGATCAGCTGATGGCAAACTGGTCGGCCGACATGGGAACAGCGCTTCTCAATTGAAGTGTTCATGATTTCGCTTGTGGGGTGTTGGTGGACTTTAATAAACTTGCGCGACGGCAGATCGAACAAAACAGGCTATATAACTATGGGATCAAAACCTCGCGACCCAGAACGACGTAAAAGCGATCGGCGCACAAGCAGCGATAGGCGTTCGCGTGGTGATCGGCGTAAGCAAACCGATGCTGTGGACGCGAATCGCCGGTCGGAAACGGACAGGCGGTCGGGTCAAGACCGGCGTTCCGGCAAAAACCGACGATCGGACGGTGACCAGTAATATCCATCGTCCGTAATTGCCCCCCCTGACGTAAGCTAAGTGACCCACGTCGGCCTGAGACGGATCGGTTGTTGCCGCCTAGAGTTGCCGTATGGTGTGGCACTGCATGGCAGTCGCGGCGTCTGATCTTGATGAGCAATACCTATGCTCGATACAGCATCAGAATCTGTGATCGCCGGATATCAGCAGTCCCCAAGTATTTCTCCAAAATCTCCGTTATCTATGATCTAATCATTGCTTGAACGGTCTAGATTGTTATTCTATTCTCACCGTTGATCCACTTCTGGTGATTCACGGTTTGAGCCCGTCAATTATTGAGCATTGGCCGACAACACCGTATTTAGAGACTAGCGACATGAACTTGGTGCAACAAAATAACATCAATGTCATCGGTAGGTGCACCGGGTCGAAGGATCTCAATCTGTTGCATTTATTGCGGTTAACCAACGGTGTGGGATTGGTTCTGTCGTCTTCACTGACAACAGACTCTTGTTAGGGGGAAAGCAATGACTTCGTTCCATGCCTCTTTGGACTTTGTTTCTTTTCGGTGACAGCCAAAATACGATGATGCGTGAGCAAACTACGTCTGACAAGCGATTGGTCTTAGTGCTGCTTTTTTCAGCACTTCTATTTCAACCCCTGACCGCCAAAGCCGGTGATATCATCGATCCTTTTATCGGTGAGTACGAAGGCCGCGTCAAATTTACTGAAGCAGATCGGACAATCGAACGCGACCTCGGTGTGCAAATCTCGAAAACGAAGAAAGGATTCAATATTAAATGGAAGTCTACCACCCGCAAGATAAACGAAAAGCTTAAGACCAAAGAATATACAATAGATTTTTTACCCACAACACGTGGCCACGTGTTTGCGGCGGCGATGAAGACCAATGTTTTCGGCGGTAAGGTACCCCTTGATCCGATGAAGGGAGATCCATATGTTTGGTCACGGATCACGGGAGATACCCTGACCTTGTTTGCACTGTTGGTTCGTGATGACGGTGGGTATGAGTTACAGGTCTACGATAGAACGCTCGTCGCGGACGGGTTGCAACTCAAGTATTCTCGGATTCGTGACGGCCAGCCGTTGCGGACCATCGAGACCTTACTGCGCCGTCAGTGAGTAGAGTTGACGGGTCACACCAACCTGAGATCCCGAACGGCTGCTGTTGCTAACCGGAGGTCTTGGTCCGACCCGGTTTACGGCCGGTGCTACGCGCGGATTTACGGGTGTTCATGCGTTCCTCGAGTTTGCCCGTACATTCGTTCAGATATTCGAGGATATCGCTCTTGGCGCCGCGGCGATATCCGGTAATCGGCGATCCTGGGCTGTCGATGACATATCGGTACCAGTCATTGCCGTCCGCCCCGCCGGGGCCGGCTGACTTTTCAACTGAAATTACGGTGCAACGCAATGCATATTCCTGTACGTCCTTATCCTGGGAATTCTGGAGCGCGTTATCGGATGCTGGTTGAGTCATGAAGTCTTATCCTGAATTATGGATGATGAGGTCGTGTTTTGAGCCATTCGTAAAGCAATGGTAGCAGCGCTTATCGCTGGGTAAGTCGGGAGGATGTGAATTTAACGATTCACGATCCGAATTTCGAATATCGATCAAGAGAATGAAGCAAGACAACAGGAGCGCTACGTTAGAGCAGCATTGTACCACAGAATCAGGCCTGATTCCGCGAGGCTCCTTAATAACATGGAATATTACATAGAATTCATGCGATTTCCGCGATGATGCCCGGTGATTGATGTCGCGAGCGCCGAGTTCTAGCAAAACTCAACAGAGTCACCACCGCGATGCAGGAGATTATTGGTTCCCGCCATGCTCGGCATGTAGAGGTTTGCGCTTCGTATAAAATTTGCGTTTCCGTATCGGCGTCGAAATGACGTAGCATGCGACGGTTGTCGGATTGAATTTGAACACGCTTCGTGAGTCACACGGAAGCACGCCGCGCTGGAGCAGGCAGATGAGCAACCCGAAAACACAGATTACTTGTCCTAACTGCGGTCATCGCTTTTATGCTGAGGAGGCTTTGGAAAAGCAGTTGTTGGCGAAACTTGAGCAAGATTATCAGCAAAAGGCTGCGCGGCAAGTCGAAATACTCAAGCAACAACGAGCGGCACTCGAACAAGAAAAGCAAGAATTAGCCAAGCAAGCACTGGATCAGGATCAGCTGATTAAACACAAGGTTGAAGAGGAAAAGAAACAATTATTCGACATTGCGCGAGCCACCGCGGAAGAGGGTGTTGCGCAACGATTAAAGGCGCTTGAAGAGGAAAACAAAGCGCGACGCGAAGAAAACTTGAAATTGCAGAAGATGGAAGTCGAATTGCTAAAGCGGGAAACCCAGCTCAAGGAGGAACAGGAGCGTATGCAGATCGAGATCGACAAGCGGCTTTTTGAGAAGCAGTCGACCATCGAAGCAAAAGTCCGAGCGGCGGAAGCCGAAAAAAGTGAGTTGCGCTTCAAAGAATATGAGAAAAAACTCCAAGATCAAAGAAAGTTGGTTGAGGAGATGAAGCGCAGGGCTGAACAAGGCTCCATGCAGATGCAAGGCGAGGTTCAAGAACTCGCCTTGGAGGAATTCCTCAAAAGGCATTTTCCTTTTGATCAGATAGCACAGGTCCCCAAGGGTGTTCGCGGCGCCGACGTCATCCAGACAGTGGTTGACCTCCGGCAACGAGAATGCGGCAAGATCATCTTTGAGAGCAAACGTACAAAGGCATTCAGCAACGACTGGATTAGTAAGTTGAAAGTCGACCAAATCGAGCAGCATGCGGAACTTGCCGTGATCGTGACGGAGGCGATGCCAAGTGGCATGACCCGTTTTGGCGAGAAGGAAGGTGTTTGGATTTGTAGCTTTCCCGAGGTCAAGAGCCTGGCGTTCGTGTTGAGAGAAATATTGTTGCGCACGCAGTCAGTGCAAGTGGCCCAGGAGAACAAGGGTGACAAGATGGAAATGATCTATCGCTACTTGACCGGTGTCGAATTCAAGCAGAGTGTGGAGGCGATCGTGGATGGATTCTCCGAATTGCGAACTGAGCTGGATCGTGAGAAGAACGCTATGCAGCGGCTGTGGAAAACGCGGGAAAAGCAGATCGAAAAGATCATCAACAATACCATCGACATGTACGGCTCGGTCAAAGGCATTGCCGGCAGTTCAATTGAGAATATTCCCTCGTTGGAACTCCCACAACCGAAACAGGATGAGGAGGAGGATAAAGATCAAGATCAAGGCTGACTCCGGAGAGAGGTCGTTTTGCTGGCTAAGTATGGGCGGCCCGGGAATTATGTCGATCACCGCTCTGGGGTGTGTATACTCGTTACTCGATCTTTGTCATTAAAGTTATGACTACAAAGACCAACATTCAGAATATGGCGCTGTACTGCGACTTTGAAAACGTCGCCCTCGGCGTACGTGATGCCAAGTACGCCAAGTTCGACATGCAACTGGTGCTGGAGCGGTTGCTGCTCAAAGGCAACATTGTCGTTAAAAAAGCGTATTGCGACTGGATCCGCTACAAGGAGTTCAAACATGCCATGCACGAGGCGTCTTTTGAGTTAATCGATATCCCGCACGTGCGTCAGTCAGGTAAGAATTCCGCAGACATCAGGATGGTTGTTGACGCCCTTGACCTTTGTTACACCAAGTCCCATGTGGATACCTTTGTCATTATCAGCGGCGACTCGGATTTTTCTGCTTTGGTCAGCAAGCTGCGCGAAAATAACAAGGTAGTCATAGGTGTCGGGGTAAAGGAATCTACCTCTGATCTGCTCATCGCAAACTGTGATGAGTTTATTTATTACGACGACCTGGCGCGTGAATCCGAGAAGCACCTCAAGAAAAAAAAGAAAAAGACTGGCAAGACTACACCGGTGCGCAAACGCAGCGCGAAGGGAGAAGAAGACAGAAAACAGGCGGCGATGGAACTGGTTATGGAGACCATCGAGCATTTGTTCGAAGAACGCGGCGCCGAGGAGAAGATCTGGGGCTCATTTGTGAAGCAAACCATCAAACGGCGCAAACCCGGATTCAATGAGACCTATCACGGCTTTCGCACGTTTGGAAAATTGTTGGAGGATGCACAACAGCGCAAGCTGCTGGAACTGGAATACGATGAGAAGTCCGGTGGCTACATCATCAAACGCGTGATACAGGAAGATTCTTAAACAGGGGTCAGTAACGACTTTTCCAGTAAAACGTTGCTAATTGTCACCGCTCGTTTTTCTGCTGACACTTGCCGTCATTTCGAATGGAGGTAGGATTCCGGCCTGTTGTTGGTCGTGCCGAGCAACGCAAGGCATCTCACCCTGGTTAATAACGGCAGCGAGTTCAAGACGGTGAGATCCTTCGGCGCAATGCGCCTCAGGATGACAACCATGATTGTCATTTGACGCGGTGAGGTCCCGTCCTGCGCTGGTCCCCGCACAGCAGGGGGACTGCGCGCAGGACAAGCCGCGCTGCGCTGGTCGGGATGACGGCTAAAGAGTGTTTGCCCTGAGCGGAGTCGAAGGCTCCGCAGCACGAAACGTCATCCTTGATGGAGCGGTATGGATTAACGACTATTTTTTGGGTGAGCTTGTTTTCAGATGCTGTCCGGGTATGAATACGTCATCGTCATTGCCGTATTTCTGATCTATGGCGCGATCCGCCTGTTGCCGCGGCTCATTGCCGGGTTTGGCGCTTACGTATCGGCGCCCCAGGTCAAGCATGAGATGGATCAGGATCAACCTTTGGTGTTGCTCGATGTTCGTTCTCCCCATGAATTCGCAGCGCAACCGGGGCATATACCGGGGGCGATTAGCGCGCCGCTGGCACAGCTCAAGGATCGGCTGGCCGACGACCAGTTTCTTCGGGATCGGCGTGACCAGCCCGTCATCACCATATGCCAAACCGATTCACGTGCGGCGTTTGCGGTGCGTATATTGAGACGCTTTGGTTTCACGCAACCGCGGATATTGAGCGGGGGAATGAACGCGTGGGAGCAGGAAGGCTATCCGGTCGTGACCGTGGCCAAGTCCCGCATGGCTGGCGACCGCCCAAAATGACTGCGTATCATCCCGGGCCACGGATATGAGTGAAACGATGAGTTGGTGCGTCTACATAATACTGTGTACGGATGACTCGCTGTATACGGGCATTACCAACAACATCCAAGCACGCCTGTCGCAGCACACTAATCAACGCGGCGCCAAGTACTTCCGTGGCCGTAAACCGCGGCGGATCGTATATCTCGAAACCGGGCACACCCGCAGTTCAGCGAGCCGAAGGGAAGCGGAAATAAAGAAAATGCCGCGGGCCCAAAAGCATCGACTCATCGCCTCCCGAATCAACCAGGCATCCCTCACAGATCAGCAGGTTGGGCCACAGTCCATACGCATCAAGGACCCTTGATGCGATCAAAGCACGGCTTTGGCAAACCACCGGTTGAACGGGGTGGGCGGGAAACATTTAAATCCAACAGTCGGGTTAAAAATCGCACGCGCTCAAAGGAATGCGGCGTGGTCACCATCCATGGCGTGGGTCCTCAGCGGCCCGATTCACCGCGCCCATGATGGTGGAGATCGACGACCGGGGTCAACAACGCCGTGCGGATATGACTCTCAGTTCTTTATACACACTGCAATCCGCGCACATCTCCTTTAGCTGCCGCCCATGTGCGCTCTCATCGGTGCCACGCCGGGGACATTTAACTGCTGGCTCGACCATTTCTGCCACCAAGGAATCACGTCATCGGCTGCAACTGGTCGCGAGATCCAATAACCTTGGGCCAAGTCACATCCCATGTCCTGGAGTTGCCGAAAGGTTTGTTCGGTCTCGACGCCCTCGGCCACGACCTGCAGGCCTAGTCCATGAGCCAAGGTGATGATCGATTCGACGATGAACTCATCTTGCTGACTGCTGCTCATGTCGAGAATGAAGGACTTGTCGATCTTGAGCTCATGCACCGGCAGGTTCTTTAAATAGGCAAACGAGGAATAACCGATTCCAAAATCGTCGATCGCCAGTTGCATGCCGAGCCGGTTGATCTGCGCGGTTGTCTGGAATGCACGCTCTGGATCGCTCATGAATGCGTGTTCGGTGATTTCCACGGTCAGCCAATCGGGATCGGCATTGTATTTTTCGAGGCTGTTCACGAGTCTCTGTGGGAACTCCGCATCCTGCATGAGCCGCGCCGATATGTTGGTAGCAACGGTCACGTCATAACCGCTGTGTCTCCAGGCGACGCATTGGGCCAGGCCCTTGTTCAAAGTCCAATCCGTCAACGGCCTGATTAAATCGGATGTCTCCGCGAGTTCGATGAACTCATCCGGCATCACCAACCCGAATTCCGGATCTTGCCAGCGAACCAGCCCCTCGACATTAAGCTTGGGTCGTCCGTCCAGACGAATAATCGGCTGATAATGCATGATGAAGCGGTCGTGCTCGATGGCAGACCGCAACTTCCCAGCCAGTTTCAGTCGCCGTAGCGTATTGTGGTCCAATGCCGGATCGTAGGCCTGGTAGCCGGCGCTGGAGCGCTTGGCTACGTACATAGCGACATCGGCGTGCTGCAACAGCAGATTCGGACGTTCACCGTGTTCCGGATAATAGGCAATGCCGATGCTCACCGCCGTCCGCAGTGCGATGCCCTTGGCGTAAAACGGCTGCTCGAGGCTGTCCAGAAGACGCTGCGCCAAATCGACGACCGTTTTGTGATCGGCCTGCGCGAACACCGCGAACTCATCGCCGCCGATCCGAGCGAGGGTGGCGTTATCGGGTACCGCAGAGGCGAAGCGCGCCCCGACCTGTTTGAGGACGACATCACCGATGTCATGCCCCAGCGTATCGTTGATTTCCTTTAACTGATTGAGATCCAGCATCAACAGCGCCGCGGTTTTTTCGGGGGCTTGGTGAATGGCTTCCGTGATCCGGCTTGCCAGCAGGTCGCGGTTGGGCAGATCGGTCAAGCTGTCGTGGGTTGCCTTGTAGCGGAGCTGGGCCTCTTGCTCCTTGCGCACACTGATGTCGCGAACAATGGCGGTGATCAAGGGATTACCGTCTACCTCCATGCGGCTCATCGCGAGATCGATTGGAAACACGTCACCGGCCGAGGTGTGCGCCGCCAGTTCATGCACCTGACCGCTGATGAGGCCTTCGTTCCAGTGGATCCCGGTGTCTTGCTCATCCACCAGCTGCGGGATGAAGGTGTTGATCGATCGGCCAACGAAAGATGCGCGTGTGCAGCGAAACATGTCCTCGGCGGCGGGGTTCATGAATTCGATCGCGCCGTCCTTGTTGATAGTCAGTATCGCGTCCAGGCTGTTGCCGACGATGTTGGTAATGAGTTGTTCCTTTTTGATGAGTTCCAATTTTTGCCACCACAGGCGAATGGACTGCTGATCCAGCCGTGCCAGCAGCTGGAACAGATAAGCGAGCGCGATCACCAGAATGACCGGCGCAGTGTCGAACAACAGGCGTTGCTCTTGTAACAATAAAATCTGGGTAGCGAACGCCGTCACCGCCAAGAACGCGCTGGTAAACAGCCCCCAACGCCATGACACACGCCGGTAGATGGGGGTCAAACAAACCGCGGCCAGCAAACAAATCGTGAGTACCTGCCAGTGGCCGATACGCCATAGCGTTCCGCCGTTGACTGATTGGTACGCCAATGCCTGTACCACCACCCCGGGCAATGACCGGTACAGTGGAACCGGCACCATGTCGCCCAATTCCACGGCGGTGGCGCCGATGACCGCTAGCTTGTCCTTGACTGCGTCGGTAGGAAATCGACCCGCCATCACATCCGCGTAGGAGAGCCGGGCGAAGGACTGGGGTGCGATGCTGAAATCGATCCATGCATCGGCAAGCGGTGGATCGTGCCAGTCGTTCAATATCGCGGCCACCGAGCGCAGTGCCTCACGGCCGCCGGGCTCGCGCAGCGAAATTTTTCTCACCAGGGCGTCGCGTCCCGGCCGCACGTTCACCGACACGAGGTCGGCGTGACGACGGAAACGTTCCAGGGGTTGCATCAACAGCAACTGCGGACTGCCGGATGTGGCAGGCTGGTGAAAGGCGGGCAGCAATACCTGGCCGGGTGCGCCGCGTGCCAGCGCCGATTCGAGTTTCTGGTCTTGTTCAGAGACGGAGGATGAGCTGAAGTCGATGTCCAAGAATAGCCGACGGGCCCCAGCCGCGAGCAGCCGATCGATCACCTCCGCGTGATAACCTCGCGGCCACGGCCACGA
This sequence comes from uncultured Gammaproteobacteria bacterium, assembly GCA_947259875.1. Taxonomy (GTDB): domain Bacteria; phylum Pseudomonadota; class Gammaproteobacteria; order Arenicellales; family JAANXG01; genus CALZGZ01. The sequence continues at coordinate 14,846 of CAMYNX010000027.1, forward strand.
GGGCAACGCACGCAGGCTTCTGGCATCGATCTCGATGATGACAAGGTTGCTGGAGATGGCTCGTGTTGTCAGCCAGGCCGACGCGTCGTGCAATGTATTGTTGATCGGCTCCAGCGCTGCGGACAGATACAACAGCGCCGCAACTAAAAAGGCGGCAAGCGCTGGACTATGCGCTTTGAGCCGTGACTTGTGCGGCTTGGGGTGGTTGTCCATAGCGGTGCTTCCGGGATTCCAGGAATGTCCTCAGGGGCCCATCATCCGGCCTGGACCGGTGTCACCGCGTTACTGCCGTGCGGTGACGCCGATCTGGTCTGCTCGTTGGCCGGTGCCTGCTGACCCGCGCATCAAACGAATCGTTGTGTGACCAACCGTGCCGTACATAGTGATGTTGCTGGCTGTATCTTGGCTGCCTGATTATTTATTTCCGTCCTGATCATCAACCATCAGAGGTTTTTTGATCTCCATCGGGCTCGTCGACCTTAACCTCACTGACATTATCGTCGTTCGGCGGATCGGTCACCGGCGGATCGGTCACCGGCGGATCGGTCACCGTCGAATCGGTCACCGGCGGCTCGTTTACCGGCGGTTTGACATCGGTGACCGGGTCCGGCCTGACCACACCCACATCCGGTTTGGTGCCCACGTTGTCGTCAACCCCGACCCGGGGCGGGGTGACCACCGCCACACCGTCGGTTTTATCCCGATCCCCGCTATCCATCTTGTCCCGCATGTCTGGTAGCCGTGGTTGTTCGGCAGCACCGGCGCTTTCGGCCTCGACGGCGTTCACGTCGGCCGCCACATCAGCCTGCACGGTGCCGGTGTCGGCGCGCCCGGTGTTGACGGGCAGCTTCACCACCTCGACGGCGACCGGTTCCAGATCCTTTAATGCCTCGTTCAATCGCTTCAAGTTTTCTTCCACCGGCAACAACGGCTCGATAACTCGCGACGACGGTTCGAGCACCTGGATATCGGTCTTGCCCTGGCCGAAGATCGCCACCTCTCCTGGATGGATCTCCTCTTCGTGCCGTTTGTTCATGTGATCCGTCGCGAATACATCCACCAGCCCTTCCAGCAACGTCACCGTGTCATACTCTTCTGTGACTTGCACCGTGAAGGTGGTGCCCTTGACCACCGAGACCAGATACGGCGTGTGTACCTCGAAGCGCCGCATCTTACCCGGCAGCACCTGATAGAGCAGGTTGCCGAGGGACTGCACCGCTTTGGTCAACCGGTCCGTGACGTTAACGGAAATCTCAACGCGGCTGTTTTCATTGACGGTAATCACGTCGTTGCCGTCGCCCAACACCGCGTGACCATTAATTCCGGTCTCGACCACGAACGGAGACTGTAAGCTTTGTTCCGCCGCCGCCGAGCGCCACGTTTGCGTTCCCCGCTCATCCGCTGCTTGCAGTCGCACCATCCCGGACAACTCGGTGATCGTCCACGAGGAATCATCAGCATATGCCTGCCATGGCAGGAGCAGGCACGCCACTGCGATCGTCGTTAAACCCTGAATCAGTCGTTTTTGAACTGTCATTCACTGTCCCCAAAGGCAGGTTTCCAGCAAGCCGCACCGCGCCGTGCGTGTACGCGTCCACTGCGACACCGCCGCGCGATAAGCTTGAGGCCCCCACCTCGATGATTGTCTATATAACAAAAGTATGGCACGTGCGGCCGGGTTTTCAACCGCCATTCCCGGGTTGATGCGGCCCGCGAACCGGCCTCCAGTCCGATTCTTGACAGGCTGCAAAATCCCACCAAACTTAAATAATTTAGATGACCTATGGCCAATAGTCGATCCAATATCGTCGCCGGCAAGGTGGGGAATATTATCTGCGGTACTGTTAGGCAGCGGTGTAGGCGATGGCTGAGTACCGTGCGCAACGTATGGTTCTGGGTTCGTGTGCCCGCGAAAATCACCGTCCCGTTTTCGCGGGCGTTCCTTGTTTGCCTCACAATTGGCGTGCTTACGTTGCACGTAATAAAAATGGATGACGGCAACGCTGCGCCCGAACAACCGTTTACCCTCGGCGGCGTCATCGTCGCCGGCGCCCAGGTGTTCGAACCACAGGAATTCTTGCCGCTGTACCAGCATTTGCTCGGACGCCAAGTCACCCGCGAACAGCTACAACAAGTCGCTGATGCGATCACTCAACACTATCGCGATGCTGGTTTTATATTGTCGCAAGCGATCCTCCCTGCACAACCGGCCAGCTTTGGTATCGTCCAGGTGCACGTGGTGGAAGGTTACATCAGCCACGCGCAGCTGGCTGGGGACGCCGGGGACCGGGGCGTCATCAAGGCCTATCTCGACAAGATTACCGCGATTCGTCCACTGCGTGCCATGCGCCTGCAACGCTACCTGTTGCTGATCAACGATCTGCCGGGCGTTAATGCCCACTTCAAGATGCGGCCGCTCCCGGAGCTCGGTGCCTATGAACTCACCGCATTCGTCAACCGCAGGAAGCACCATGTGGCGCTGGGCATCGACAACCGCGGCAGCGAACGGCTCGGGCCGGGGCGCGGCAGTCTGTCCGTGAACTGGTATTCCCTGTTCCGGCGCCACGAGCACATCGGCATGTGGTTGCGGTCATCCACCGATGCCGAGGAACTCAGGAATGTGGCGGCGGCGGGAGCGTGGCCAGTGGGCGCGGAGGGGCAAATGCTCCTAGCCTCGGCTTCTTACACCGATGCCGAACCCGGTGGCGCGCTCCAAGACACGCAAACCGAAATCACCGCGGCGCGATTCATACTCGGCTACGAGTTTTCGGTGATTCGCCGCCGCGGCCATTCCCTGGCGTTGCGCGGCCGTTTGAAGTTCTATGACTCCAAGACCGAGCAGGGTGAATTCCGCATCCGCGAGGATAATCTGCGCAGCCTCAAACTCGCGGGCGACTATATCTGGTCGAGCAAGAAAACGGCGGTGCGTGGTTTTGTGCAACTGAGCCAGGGCATAGATGGCCTGGGCGCGGACAAGTTCACCGCTCCGGGCCGTTCCAACGCGGACCGTGACATCGACTTCACCAAAGCGGAGATGGAACTGACCTATGTCACCGAGTTGACGTCGGCCACCAGCGTGTTGCTGCAGCTGATGGCCCAGTACACCGACGACGTCTTACCGTTCTCGGAATATTTTGCTTTTGGTGGCCGTTATGTCGGGCGTGCTTATGATCCCGCGGAGCTCAGCGGGGACCGCGGCGCTGCCTTCAAGCTGGAACTGCGCTATGACACCAAGGTCCGCGTCGGGCCGGTGTCCAAGATCCAGTTCTACGCCTTCTACGACACCGGCGCGATCTGGCGGCGAGATCCCAACCGCAGTTGGCAACGCGAATCGGCGGCCGCCGCCGGTGGCGGCCTGCGTTTCAGGTTGATGAAATCCCTGACGGGTTATCTGGAAGCCGCCAAACCCCTGACCCGGCCGAGCGAGGAAGACGGCGACGACTTCCGGTTTTTCGCGCGGCTGGAATATCATTTTTAATTAACCGCTGAATACCAAAGACCGGAGTTCGAGGCTCGGTGTGCGGAGATCGTACGCACAACGAACTCCACTCTCCGAGCTCCGGTATGGGGGCTGTTATTGCGCGGTGAAGCGGATATCTGCGTACCACGCAGTGGCGGATTGTCCGGTGTTGTCGGTATCGGTCATCACCGCCACCGCGTGAACCTTGGTGACGTCCCAACCGAATAGGCGCTTGAAATCTTCGCGGACATTGCGATGTTCGCTCAACCAGACTCCTTTCGGTTCGTTTGCAGACCGTAACGCGACCATCTGATTGTTGTCGGTGTAGGCATTTGGCCACGTCGTGCCGTTCGGCTGATGGCTAGACCAAACGTAATTCAGTGATTGTGTTTTCAAGGATAGAAACCCGCTTTTGAGGATAACGTAGATCCGGGCGGGATAGTCATCACCGGGTTTGTTGCGTTCATTGTTGTTTTGCAATGTGTTGGCAACCCGCCAGCGCCAGCGAAGCACGGGGGTCTGGGTGAGATCGACCGTGATTTTGCGAACCAGTCCCGATGCCGTGCCTTGTGATTGCGCGTGAAGTGCGATGATGCCTCGCTCATCGACCAGTCGATATTGGGTTTCACCCTTGAATCGAATCGGCTCCCAGCCGCTGAGACCATCACGCGTGAAATCACCGACAAGAATGTCGTCGGCTGTTGTGCCGCTGGCAATGGCGCACCACGGCCACAGTACACACAGCACCAACCACACAACCTCGCGCCGGCGGAGCGGGGAGATCACCAAGGCTCGAATTCGCAGCGCAAACATCGCGGCTAGCCCGCATCGGCGGCCCAAGGTTCTGCCGCAGCCAGGAATTCGCTATCGGCGAATGATGCCGAGCGTGCATCGTTGTACACTCGCCGGCGCTAAGGTGATGATTTCGCGAGGATCCGCTGCGCATCAGTGCTCGCCGGGGCCGTTTGGCGGGAGATTCCATCCTGTGTGTGAGCGGGGTCGCGCAGGGCCCCGGGTAGCGGCTCCCCGGGTCTGGTGGGGGTATTTGCAGATTTCTAGGGGATACCTAATATTAAGGAGACTTTTGTAATAATTATCAGTGATGTGTGCGGCGCCGAGTGCGGAGACCGGAGTGCGGGGAGCGGTGACCGTAATATGATGTGGATTCGGTGGGGCGCTACGCCCACCCGGATGTGGTGCGCCCGGTGCTCAACAACACGCCGCAACGGCCCTTGGAGATCGAGAATGCGCAACACCGGCCGCGCAACGAGGATCGGATGTAAAATGGCGTATAAGGATCGATTCGCTTACGCGCTCTGGTTGGTGGCGGCGGATACCGTGGCCGGTGCGTGCTACCGGTGTGATGCGGACTATAATCTATGGAATATAATATAGACTGGATTATTTTTTGATACCGCGAACAAGCCGATGCGAATCGCCGCTAAATCTCTGCAAATTCTGAATGTCGTGTCTGCAACCGGAAGGTTGCTTGGAGAACATAGGTGATGTTGACTGCAAGACGGGTGTATGGCGTGTGCCTGTTGGCGTGTGTCGTACTGATGGGCTTCGCGCTCTATCTGCAACACGTCGAGGGTCTGGAACCGTGCCCATTGTGTATCTTTCAACGCATCGTCTTTGTTACGCTCACCGTCGTTTGCCTGATTGCACTGGTGCACAACCCGCCGGGATGGGGGCGCCGTGTGTATGGCGGCGCCGCGCTGGTGTTATCCGCCACCGGTGCGGGCTTGGCGGCCCGGCACGTGTGGATCCAAATGTTTCCCGAGGTGGCAGAATGCGGGCCGGGTCTTGGTTACATGCTCGACCGCTTGCCGTTGACCGAAGTCTTCAGCAACGTATTGAAGGGCACCGGCGACTGCGCCGATGTCCTGTGGACCTTCTTGGGTCTTTCAATCCCCGCCTGGACCCTGGTGGTGTTTGTCGTGTTTTTTCTCGTGTCGTTGGCCTTCGTATTTCGGCCACCGATGTCTAGCCCGCATTTCTCACCAGGCGGCGCCAAACCCCAAGTCGGTGGCAGAATTTAAAGCACCGGCCGTTTCCACATCATCATTGGGCATTGTCGAGATGGCCGAAATTGCAACCGGTCAATGGCGAAAATTAGTAAACTTTTTCTCCCCCCGTCATACCTAGCCGAACACCGCAATAAATTGCGTGTGTTCCGCCGTTATTGGTCAACTATCAGGTCGCCACTCGGGAAATCAGCGTAACTGTTCGGGGTTTCGTAGACCCGGATCTTTTTTGCGTGCACATGCCCATTCGTGCGTGTTTTGAGTGCATGCGACATTATTGCGTACCAATGTTTGGCTAGGTGCTCACAGGTAGGAGGGAAAGGTACGAGATATACTTTGAAACCGGCCACATTCGATACCGCCTTCGCAGCCTCATGTTCTTTGACCCATCGAATGTCACCCTTTGAGATGCCAAGCATTTCGGTCATTGTTTCGTCATCTGCGTCGACGATTAGACCATGATCACATAAGTGTGAGATCTGTGTTTCCAATTCTTCTTTCACAACCGAAAAATCGATCACCATGCCCCTCTCCGGACCAGAGTTTTGTAGATCTGGGGCCTGGCATGTGGCATGGATTTCATATCGGTGCCCATGCAAGTTTCGACATTCAGACGTATGGTCAGGAATACGGTGTCCCGCATCTATGCAGACTTTTCTCGTTATCTCGTACATCGAATGTCGCTAGTGGCGTATTCAGTGTTGATTACATGAACGTTTATATAGATCTAACAGCGTCAATAATGAAATAGCTAACGCCGGGACGGAGGTAGTCATCACTTAGTCATAATCTACGGGTGTATCGTTTTTAAACCAAAACATTACACGGCGTATATGCGCGGAAACAGGACATCGGCCTTATTAGCATGAAAATCAGTGATGATCCTCAACCGACTCAGCGCAAACTGGAGAGATTGGCTATCAGCGCGGTTTGTGCCCGGCGTATATCCTCGGCGATTTTGTGCGCCAGGTCACGATCCGCACCACAATGATCCATGATCAGTTTGGTACATCGCTCTCCGTCATCGAGCGCCGCATTGAGCATCGCGTTCTCGATGATTTCGGTCACCTGGCCGCGCACGTTTTCGGAGGGCTCGGTATGCAGAATCTCACACACCGCTCGGGCCGTGATCTCAGCGCGGTCTTTAAGATCCATGGTCCTGGGTTCTCCACTCGGTTAGCGCGAATAGGGCATATAATGACAAAAGGAGGATAGCAAGAAAGGTGGGTCTTCGATACTTTCCGATGGGTTTTGTACCTGGCGCGATATACGGGCAAGTATTCAAAGAAATCGTACACTGCCGAAACTACGCGTTTTTATCCTTATTAGAACGCATGATCCGCGAGTAAATCCAATGTTAGATGATGCCAGTCTGTCGGCGCTCAGAGAGCGGTTGTTGCAAAAACAGCGGGAATTACTGAACCTCGACGAGACCAGTCGCGACGCCGCAAAAACCGTCGAACTCGATCAAACCCGGGTCGGGAGGCTGTCACGGATGGATGCGCTTCAAGGGCAGGCCATGTCTCTCGAACTGAGAAGACGACGGCAAGCCGAATTGCAGAGCATCTCAAAAGCGTTGCGTCGTATGGATGACGGTGAGTATGGGTTTTGCGAGAGTTGCGGCCTGGCGATAGCCGTGAAACGGCTCGAATTCGATCCCGCGGTGGAACTGTGTATCGACTGCGCCAGTGACTTGGAGCGAGGCGCGCCGCGGTAACAGAAAAAACAAGCTCAGCCGGTCTTACCCACAGAGGCATTTACGGTGAGGTGGGCCGCCGCTGCTCGCCGTACGCAGTTTCGTCCCGCCGCCTTGGCGCGGTACAGGGCCTGATCTGCGGCCTCGACCAAAGCCTCCATTGAGTCCCCGTGTTGCGGGAAGGTGGCGACCCCCATGCTGATGGTGGTGCTCATCATATGCCCCTCCGGGGTGTGCACTTTTTTCGCTACGGCCATGCTACGGATACGTTCTGCGGTTTGCATCGCGGCATCCGCTTGAGTGTCCGGCATGATAATGGCGAATTCTTCGCCGCCGATGCGCGCCACTCGATCAACCGCCCGCATGTCGCGGTTCAATATCAGGGCCAGCGTACGCAGCACCCTGTCCCCCGCGCGGTGACCGTAGCGATCGTTGATGTCCTTGAAGTGATCGACATCGACCATCAGCAGCGAGAACGGCCGCCCGCTGCGCTCGGTGCGGCTGATCTCTTCACGGAAAAAGCGGTTGAATTCACGGCGCACATACAAGCCCGTCAGTTCGTCTCGCGTGGCCAGTTTTTCGATCCTGGTTGCCATGGCATTGAGGGTTTGTCCGAGCTTGCCCAGCTCGTCATTACTTGGCAGCGTCACACGGTGATCCAGGTGTCCTTCCCGTAATTGTGAGACACCTTCGTCCAGCGTACGGAGTGGATTGAGAATCGTGCGCGCGAGCATGAGTCCGCCGATGACGGCGATGAGGATCGCTATCGCAAAGGTTACCAGGGTCGTTACGCTGGCATCAATCTTAGTCCTCTCGACGCGCTCGACATGCTCTCCTAATTCATCGATGACGTATCGATGCAGCTGATCAAGCTCGACGATCGCATCATCGACAACTTTGTCGAATCGTTCCATCCGATGACCGGCGGCACGGAGATCCTCGGGCGGATACGAAATTTCAAAGATCTCGTTTCCCAAGTCATGGGCATGCGTCCACAGGTTCCGGACGCGTGACAATGCGGCGCGCTCCTGCTCTTCGCCGAAGTCCATCACGTCCAACTCTGCGAGTGCTTTATTGACGTCTTTGGCAAGTCGTAAAAAGTTGATCCGTTCTTCAGGATTACCGTGGATCAAATAGTCATTGGGGGGCATCACCACCTTCAGTAAAAGTGTTTGCAACTCTATGACGGGCATGAGTTCGTCGCGCACCTCTACCTCAGCTTCGGCGACGTCCTCCACGATTTTCACGAAGAAGAACGCACCAGCGGTCGCCATCAGCAACATGGGTATCAGCATGATACTTGTGGCGAGAATAGTCCGGCTGCCAACGGATGAGGAGGGGTGTTTCATTGTTCAGTTAATTTGCGCGAGCTTAGATCTTCGGAGAACCTGCGGCCGTGAATGAGTCTTTCGGATTTAAAGTCCCATGAATACCCACTGTTACACGCACACCGTCGTAGTTCGACCACGGGATTTCAAGGCCGATATCCCGTCATTTGAGTATGGCTCAACTGCCCGTATTCGCAACTGCGGCGCGCAGCCAATCCACGCCCGTCAGGCGGCAATCACCGCGGGTATATTTCCGCAGCTTGCGGGGCTGTCAATGCTTGCGTGCCGGGTGCGCTTGGGTAGAGAGAAGATGGTGTCCAGCCGCTAGATATTTGCGCAGTGATTCCACCGCCTCGATGCGTCATGCGCATCAGGGCATTTGGATCTTGCCGCCTCCCGGTAGATCGCCGGGTCCGCCCGGTCCCACTTGCGGCACCACAATCGATGAACTCGCTTGACGCCGCAGGTCCGTGAGTTCTTCCACAGTCCGGTCGACGGCCTTTTTCGCTTCTTCGGCGAATCGCTTGATCGCTTCATCGAGCGAGCCGGCGCGAATCTCGAAACTGACCGGCACTGCGCCTACTGGTGTGAGCAGTTGGGCCTGACCGACATACAACTCCGAACGGCTCGTGTCGGGCGATCCGTCGGATTTGACCGGTGTAAGCCGGCGTACGGTTCCCATCTTTCGATCGGTAAACACTTCCTCATGATAAAGGTCGGCCGGGTCCATCTCGAGGTCGGTTACATTGACATTAGGTTCCACGTTGCTTGTACACTCCAATTTCTCTAGGGATCTCTAGGGTAGAGGGTATCATCTGATGGCGGTCGGTTTCGATAGGTGGTAATCGGAATCGGGTCCCGCTCAATTCGCTGCACGCGCTCAGAGACAGCCCGGAGAGCGGGGGACGGCCGGATGCTTCGCCTCGGTTTTACTTAGGTACCGGTTTCTTCTGGCCCTGCCCAGGCAAAGCGTTTGGTTGTACTTTGGACCATACCGGGGGTGTTGTCTTTTTGTCACCATCCGGAATGGTGGGTAATGAGCGTATACTATCTGGCCTTTTTTCCCTAAGGCCAACGAACAACTGCATACGAGATCCCAAGGAGGTAGTGTTGGAATACTTACATACGATGATCCGAATCAGCGATATCGACGCATCGCTAGACTTCTTTTGTAACAAACTTGGACTGGCGGAAATCAGCCGCAGAGAATCTCCCGAGGGCCGTTATACCTTGCTATTTCTTGCGGCGCCCAACGATAGTGAACGTGCGAAGCGAGACAAAGCGCCGATGGTCGAATTGACGTATAACTGGGATTCTGAGCAATACACAGGTGGCCGTAACTTCGGTCATTTGGCGTACCGGGTCGATAATATATACGAGGTGTGTCAGCGTTTGATGAATGGCGGTGTCACTGTTAACCGGCCACCCAGAGACGGCTACATGGCGTTCATCCGTTCACCTGATCAAATCTCCATTGAGCTGCTGCAAAAAGGTGAACCGTTGCCAGCCCAGGAACCGTGGGTATCCATGGCGAATACAGGTGAATGGTAGTGCCAAGATGGTAGACCAATTGATAATTTGTGGCACCCGGTGACACTCGTTCGTGCATGCAAATGGCGCGCGGTAAGGTAAGGATTCTTTGTTTGGGATTGTGTTATACTGCGGGCTTAGGCGGTATGGTTGAGACGTTCTCCGCCGAATTAGGTTAGCACTAGTTCTGATTGCATGTTATTCAAGTCATCTACAAAGTACCCTCCCGGTTCTATCCCTGTATGCCTCGTATGATTTGCAATAGGACGGATATATATTTATTTACAGAGGTAAGATTACATGGCTACAGGTACCGTCAAATGGTTTAACGAATCCAAAGGTTACGGCTTTATTTCCCCATCCGACGGCAATCAGGATGTAT
>CAMYNX010000028.1 GCA_947259875.1 uncultured Gammaproteobacteria bacterium
CGCTTTGCGCCGCGCGGGCGTATCGACAATCCATTTGCCCGCATACTGCGAGAACATGTACTCACCCATGTCATTCATCACTTGGATCCCCTTGACCTGCGGATAAATGCTCAGCGTTTCCTCGACTTTTCTCAACATCAACTCCCAGGCGTAATTGAACATACTCCCCGACGTGTCGATGATGAATATGATGTACTCGCTGTCCACCGGGATGCCGCCAACGGTGGTGTCCGCGGGCGGACGGCGGTAACTTTCGCCGAGCAGACGCCGCATCTCGGCGCTGAGTTCTTGCTTCGCTGACTGCAACCGGCCGCTGATCGCACGCTGCGCTTGCAGATCGCGTTGCGCGGATTCGAACTCACCGCGAACAGTTGCCAGATCTCCCATCAGCCGCGCGAGACTCTGTTTTATCTCGGACACCTGCTCCCGTTTGCTGTTGAATTGCCGGTTGAGGATCTGCGTGTCTCCGCGTATTTCGAAGATCTGTTCGGTGAGGTCGGCGACCACTTCTTTGAGATCGGCGCGAATTGCCTCCAACACGCGGGGTTCAGCAGTCTTGGACAACACCAACACGAGGATAATGGCGCCGAATGCACAGCAGATTACATCGAGGAAAGAGATACTGAACGCCTCCACGGCGCGGCGCCGGCGTCTCATGGCCAGTCCCGCGACGGCGCCAGGAATGACCCCGTGGTCGATAACGCCAGTCTCCAGAACTCGCTGGCGGCAAACGGATCGCCTTCTATGGGAAATAATATGGTGTTGACCGGTATGTTGGCGGGCAGGCGGCCGATGGCCTGGCGGAAAAACTTACGGCGTTGTTCGCCGGAAACGCGTGATCGTCCCGGCCTGGTCCTACCCTGGGTGGGCAGACCATCGCTGATGAGAAATATGTTGTCAGGTCGCGGCGTCAGCGTGCGAGTCACATCGAACGCATGGTAAAGGCTGGTGCCGCCGTCCGGCACCACAGCGCGCAGCCGCGCGAATGCCTCATCGAGCATGCCTTTGTCGCGGGTGTCCAACCATTTGCCATCGGTGCCCGCAATCACCGGCCGCGCGTTGGTATTGAACGCAAAGATTTGATACCGGCTTTCGACAGGTAGCTGGGCGAGCAGCCACTCTACCGTACGCACCGCGCGCTGCCATTTGGGAGCGTCTCGTTTTACCGCATCGGGAAGGTTGCGCAAGCGAATGATGTTGACGATGGTTTCTTCCAGCATACTCGCGGAAGCATCCACCAGGATCAGTATGCGTTTGCCACCCATCTTCAGCCCGGTCAAATATTGACGATCCCCTTCGCCGACATAGCGCCTGACCTTGCTGCCTTGTGCTTTTTCCCTCTCCCGTTTCGCGGCCAGCTTCTGCCGGTCCTGATCGAGCTTGTTTACATCCGACTTGAGCCGGTTCACATGCTCACGCTGAGACCGTGTCTCCTTGGTAAACGTGGCAATCTCGGGTTGCATTTGCTGGATGCGATCCAATACCTCACGAGACCGGCCTTCGGTAACCACGCGTTCACGTTCGATCTCGTCAAGCACGTTTCGCAGTTCGGCCAGATAGCGCTCGCCCGCCACCACCTCGGTCTCGAGACGCGAGACCTCGCCGCGCAGATCCTGATGCACTTGCTTGCGGCGCGTCAGGGTGTCGGCATTCACGATCATCACCAACAGGATCACCGAGCCGAATCCACAGAACATCACATCCAGAAACGAGAGCCCGAAGACGCTGATGCCTCGCCGTTTGGTACGTGGACTGAGGGCGGCCACAGGATGCCCGCAGTTAGATCGCTATCGTCTCAGGCGGCGGATCAGCCGCTGATCGCAATAGCCTTCGGTCTCGAGCACGACCCGCTCCTGGGCAAGTTGCAGCTGATGCACGAAGAACATGACGACGATGCTGATCACCAAGGCAATAAACGTCGAATTGAACGCTACACCCAGGCTTTGGGTGACCCCGGTGATGTCACCTTCCACCGCCCGGTGCGCCTGTGCCAGCGCATCGCTGATGCCGCGCACCGTGCCAATGAAGCCAATCGAGGGAATGGCCCAGGCGATATAGCGGATGATCGACAGTTCCGACTCGAGACGCTCGGCTTCGGACTGACACACCTCGCGTGAGGCGGTGGAAACACCTTGTACGTTGTCCGCGGCCGCAAATCGGTGCAAGGCAGCCGTCAACGCCCGCGGCAACAGCAGGTCCTTGGCACGGGCCGGCAAGGACTGAATGCGGCGCGACAGGCCCTGGGTGTCGTCCTGGGTAATCGGCGCATCGCTCGAGTCGTCGATGAGATCCGAGTTGAGCAGACGCCGTTCGCGATAGATCAATGTCCCCTTATAACCCATGATTGCAAATGCCCACAGCATGAGTACAAAACACGCTTCTTGCTCAAAGTCGCGTACCACAACATATAACGACCGCTGCTGGACGTATTGGGGATCGGCCTGCATCCGCTCCGACTCGGCTTGCAGGAACGCCTCGGCGTTGGGTCTGATCATGGCGACATAGAGCGCATGGATTAAGATAACGGCAACGAGTAGTGAAAATACTTGATAGATAAATTCCACTGGGATCGCCTTTTTCATGAAGTTCGCACTCATCATTGATCCTCGTTTAAATATCAGAAGGAAATGAAATCACAGTATCCGGAGATATCTTATCCGTCGGCACAAACCGCTCGGGGAGTTTTCCCGCTCGTGGCGGGGGTCGGGACGGCGATTGGGGGATTGCCTCGGTCTGCGGCTTCTCAGGACCGGATTGTGACGTGGTCGATGGTGACTGACCCATCGCCGGCATCGCCAGCATCAACACCAGCACCAAACTTAGCAGGCTATTCGGCATAACGCGCGATCCGGAATCCAAGATCTTGCCTTGGTTTGTCACTGTAATCCCGAAAACTCAATCGCAGTTCGCTGATGGTCGAGTGTTTCCAACCGGCACCGCGCACTACGTGGTGGCGCCCGGACGCTGGTCCGATCGGGTCTCGTACCACCCGCGCACCGGCCACGTGGACGTCGTAGAAGTCGTGGCACCATTCTGCCACGTTCCCACCGACGTCGTGGACACCCAACGAGTTCGGTAGGAAGCTGCCGACCGGGGCGGTGACCGCAAATTGGTCGTTATAGGTCGAGAGTGTATTGGGGAGCAAGCCGGTGGCTGCGCGGTCGGCGTAATTACCTGCCGAGCCGGTCGGCGGATAGTTGTTTCCCCAGTCATATTTGGTCGGACTCGGACGCTCGGCATGGCGCGCCGCGTACTCCCATTCCGCCTCGGTAGGCAGACGATAACCGTTGGTCGGCGGCCGCACAGCGACCAGCTTTTCGCCCTGTTTCGAGTATGCCGGGATCAACCCGTCCTTCTCGCTCAACCAATTCAGATAGGCGGCAGCCTCGTCCCAGCGTATGTCGACCACCGGTTGTTGGTCGTCGTCGAGACTTCGGCCATAGGCGGAACCCGAATTGTGCTCGGCCTTGAAACGGCGGAATTGTCCATTGGTAACCTCTTTGACGCCGAGATAGAACGCCCGGGTCAGCTCCACCTGGCGCAATTGCTCGTTTGCCCGCCGGCCCTGTTCGCGACGCGATGCACCCATGGTGAACTGCCCGGGCTTGATCAACCGCAACACATGACCCTCGCCGGTGGTGACCGTCTTAGCGATTGCGGACCGTTGCGGGCTCGCGGTAGTTCTGTTTAGCGTCACCGTCACCTCTTTGCTCACTCCTGCCCGGGGCGTGACGGTCACCCGGTAAGGTTCGTAACCCGGCTTTTTGAATTCCAGCTGGTGCGGTTCGGTGGTCAACTGCAAGCGCTGGGCGCCCTCGCCACGATCCTTGCCGTCGACATACAGTTGTGCATCGGGGGGATCGCTGACAATGAATAGCGCGCCGTACTCGGCGGGTAGCGTGACGTCCAGAGACTCGGTAGCCGCGGCTTTCAAACTCACCGTCTTGGTGACCGTCTTACGGCCGGCCCTGGACAACACGATATGATGTTCTTGTTTCGGAGTGAGCGTGAGTTCGAGCGGTGTCACCCCGAAATATTGACCGTCCATTGTTACCGAAGCGCCAACCGGCTCGCTGTTAATGGCAAGCAGTCCGTGTGACAGTTTGAGCACGAACGGCTCGAGTGTCATCGCCTCACCAGCAACCACGGTAAGCTGTGAGCGAAACGGGTCGTGCTCGTCCAACCGTAGTTCGACTGCGTGCTCCCCCGAGAGCAGGTCCATGGTTGCCGGCGTTGTACCAACCTCTTCGTTGTCAATCCATAGTGAGGCGCCGCTTGGACTCGATGCGAACGACACCGGAGCCCAATCGGGTTGCAATGTGACGTCGACCTCCTGCGAGCGGCCCATGCCTTCAACGTTCAGATCGAGTTCAATTGGTTGGTAACGAACCGCGGTTATCTGAATCTGATGCGCACCAGCACGCAGCTCGAGATCCCGAATCGGTGTCACGCCGACCTGCCGACCGTCGACACTTACGGTCGCACCGGCGACCGGACTGCTGATCAGCGAGATGCGACCGGGAAGCTTTTGCATGTCGAACGCAAACTCCTGATGCGGTCCGCGGCGGATGTCGGCCCCACGGCTGAGCGGCTGATAGCCAGGCTTGCTGGCGACGATCTCATAGCTGCCGGGATAGACCAGATACCGTTCCTGCAACTTCAATACCGGCAAGGTTCCACGCAATTCGAAGTATTCCGGTTCGGGGGTGATCGTCACCGACACCGGGGTAGCGGTAAACACAAACACCGCGACCAATAACAGAACCAGGAACATTGCCAACACACCGAGCCGCAGCATGCGGCGGCTACCGCGTTTCGCCGCCGGGGCAGTGGCAAAGGTTGCCGGTTCACCGGCGCTTTCCTGTAGTTGCAGCGTTTGTCCGGTGAACACACACGCGAGCGTCACCGCACCGATTCTTACATGGTCGCCATCCCGCAACGGCGCAGGATCTGTAAGACGGCGCTCATTGAGCAATACCGTGATTGTGGGCACACCGGGCACCAACCACGGGTGGCCACTACGGCACTCTACGTATGCGTATTCATTTTGGCTGCGGTCCCCGGATAAGGGAATATCCGCGGCTTCACCGCCAATGCTGAGGCGCTCGCCGTCGGCACATCGCCGGTCTTTTGCATTGGTTCCAGTAATTGTAAACGCGTTCAAATCTGCTCCTCGCATCTAACATCTATGGTTTGCAAGGCCGGCCCGGCCGTGACCTTCCATTCCACGCGCACATCGCGGTATCCAACCCGCGTCCCGCGCACACGGTAAGTGCCAGGCAACAACATCATCCGCGATTCCGAGAATCTGCCGAAACGGCCGACCCGATCGATGGACACCTCGGTTTGGTTGTCGGAGCGTATCAACACCGCCACCGGGGTGCTGGCGAGCCTCACCAGATCCTCGAGGGTATCGAGTTTTTGCCGCAGTCGCGGCCCTTGGTCCGACAGCGACACCGCACTCTGTAACAGACGGTCAGCGTTGGCCCGCGGTTCGGGCGATTGCAGGCGATCGGGGGCGTCAAGATAGGTATCCAACTGCGCATGCAATTCGGCAAGCCGCTCGGCGTGCCGAACACCCTGCAACGCAAATTGCGCTTGCGGATCGATCGCCAGCACCGCCTCGTACTCGGTAATTACGTCCCGCCAGTGCTCTTCGTGTTCGCTTCGCTGAGCGCGTGTACGATGATGTGCAATCTTTTGGGCCTGTATCGCCCGCGTCAGCCGCCGTTGCGTATCCACCACCTCCGCCGACTCCGGGTTCAGCATGCGTGCACGCTCCAGTGCGCGGCGCGCCTCGGGCAGTGCCCCACTTTCGATTGCGGTCAATGCATCAGACATGGCTTCACGGAATTCAATCTGCTTGATTGTCGCCGTTACCCGCTCCACACCCTCACGCGCTTCGCGCGAGTCGGGATCCAGGCGCCGCGCGGCGCGGTACTGTTCTTCGGCCAACGTCCATTTACGGTCCTGCTCGTGCTCGCGTCCAGACGCCAATATAACTGCCAGGCGATCGAGGGTTTTTGCTCGTGCCGCGCCCCGTTGTGCTTGTGCATGCTGTGGGTCGATGGCGAGCGCGATAGTGAAATGTTTCTGCGCCGATTTGGCGTCGTAGCTCTCAACTGCTTGCGCACCCTGTTCCAGGGCCGTGGTCAGCCGGTCGGCCTTGGACGCTTCCAGTGCCATCAACATGGTCGAGACATCGCGATAAGTGATGGCCGCCGCCGCAAAGTTCTGATTGGTAAACTCGGCATCGCCCTCGGCGAGGCGGGTGAGCACCGTTTCATAGTCCGCGCCGCCCCAAACCCGAACCTGCTGCGCCTCAAGCACAGTCTGATGTTCAAGCAGCTGCTGCAATGCCCGTTCTGCCTCGCGTTTTTCACGCGCGAGTCGTACCTGTTCGGCTTTTGGCGCCATCGGTTTGGCCGCCTCGGGAGCCGGCCGGTCGTTAGACTCTTCGACGACCGCGCGTTGGTCTACGAAATCCGGAAGCACCCACACCACAATCACCACGGCAGTCAATAAGATCATGAGCGCCGCCAGCAGCGTAATCCGGACCCAAACGGGTGCGTGAATCCGAGCGCGGGTCACGCCGTTTCCTCTACCGCACCTGGAGCCCGCATATTGCACCGAGGCGCCCCGCCCTTATTCATGGTACACAACTGGAGACACCCACAGAGCTTCATCCCGGTAATGACAATATTGAACTCCTTAGGTTTCTTGGCAAGAATAAGGGCTGGGCTATCCCGACCCTGACTGGTCCTCGCACGCCTGCGCTTGGCCTTCACTCGATCCAACGCCCGCTATGGGTCTTATTCTGTTGAAAAACTCCAAATTTTTCGAAACGACAAAGTCATTTTTCCTACAGGCAATTTTAAATTCTGATACATGGGGGGGATCTTATAATTAACGATTTCTTCCTACCGAGTCACCGGCGAGCTTGTGCATAAAATACTACGCCAGGTTTAGGACGTATTAGTATTTACCAGAAAATTCGCCTTCCCAATTATTCGAGTTTTTCAACAGAATCGGTCTCGCTCCAGGCACCGCCCTCAGCTGCACGAATCCTGCGTCAGCATCCGGGATCCTGGTGAGAAATGCGGGCTCGATCACCACGTGGGGTCATTTCACCGGCAATGATTGGGGCTGATCGTCGTCCGCAATGTCGGGCGTCGGCGCGCCGGTTTCGGTTGCATACATCTCACTGAGCAGAAGGCGCCACTGGTGAAACTGCTGTTCGGCCGAGCCGGTCAATTCCACCGTCTGTCCCTCGACGTTGAGTACCAATGGCGCCACCTCGGCGTTGAACGACTCGCCAAGCTCGCGAATCGCATCCTCATGGATCGCCTTCTGTGCACTGATGTCCATTCCGCGCTTGACGTTATACGCACCGCCGAGGACCATCACATCGCGTACCGACTCGGTGCCAGAGTCTCCACCCAAGACCTCAACTGCGATGGCGCCAACGATCATCGCGGCGCCCAGCAAATAGCGATTGGCTGCCTTTTGTCTTACCTCGCGCAACGCCGCAGCCTCGTCGCTACGGGCCTTGCGCCAGTCGAAATAGGGGTCAGCCATCTCGGCATTGAACTTGTCGTAGTATCCGTTTACAACATCGATCAGCATATGTTCGCGCTCGCGGACCTTCAACACTCGATCGAGCATCGGATCGTCTTGGGCAGGCAGTCTTATAATGCGATATTGGCCGTCGTCGGTCGAGGTAACAAAGCCGTCGAACGCCTCCGGCGCCAGCGATTTACCAAATCTAAGTTTGGCGATACGTTGGATCTCCAAGATCCGGTCCGCCGACAATTTCGCTTTGTGGCGGTACAGGTCATTGGCGATGCGATTGTAGACATCCTGAAACACTTCGTTTTCGTTGGCGTCGAGGTAGGCTTGGGCATCAACCCGTTTCTCATACACAGAACTGAACCACCGATTTCCCGAGGAATCGGATACCTTTACCTCTAATTCCAAGACCTCACCGTCAGATTCTAAGATCTTCCCTTCCACCAAGACATTGACGGCGTGGGTTTGCGCCGGCACCACGCGCACGGCGCCCCAGTGACTCGTTCTCTGCAATGTATCGCGCAGAACCAGCGGAATGAAACGCGCCTCGGCGGACCGGATCTCGGCAGTCAGGCCCTTCTTCTCACGGTCCTTTTCGCTGATCTCACCGGGATCGAAGACGCGAATGCCAACGTCAAGGAGTTGTTGCTCCTGAAGCTCGGCCTGCGCGTTGATCACCGGCGTGTCTTCGACCTTTTCGGCAACGGTCATGGTCTGGCACCCCGCCACCAGCATGGCCGCGATCGCCAAAATGATCACCAAACCACTCGATCTCACCGCTGTCATCGTGTCTGCACCTTGCCTGACTTATATCGCTTGTACTCTTGCCACAGCTTTTCACGAAGTTCCGGGTCGGTCTCGTTTTCCGCCGCTTCGCGTAGTTGGCGGGCGACCACGTCGTCATCGCCGGCATCGGGTACATCGTCCCGGACAACCGCGCCACTTCGTTTGGCATCTTTCTTCGCACCAGCTTGGTCAACCTTTGCCGTTTGACCCGTTTCAGGCACGGCCCCGGTGGTCGTCCGGCCGGACGATTTGTCAGCCTTGGTCTTGGCACCGCTGTCTGTCGCGGTAGTTGTCTCGTCTCCCGGTTTTTCACTACGCGCCGATTGGCCGTCTCCCGCGTTCGCACTACCCGACTGTTCCCCGGTTCCCGAGCCAGAACCGGTTCCGGCGTCGGGCGACCCGCTTTGCGTGCGCGCCAGTTGCTCCATCTCGCGCAGCAACATCTCGTCGAACTCTGAAAGCGACGAACCCAGTCGCCGTTCCAGTGCTGCCATATTTTCACCCTCGGTCTGTTCGTTGGGGAAAGACAGCGGCAATTCTTCCGTAATCACGCCGCGTTCACAGTTGGGTTCGGGGGAACTGTCGCCGGCGTTTGCCTTGAGTTGGGATACCGTTTGGCAATTCACTCTGACCACGCGGTCCAGGCGGGTCAGGAAAGTGCGGTAGTCATCCAATTCAGCCGGTGTTAATGTGCCCTTTTGCCGCAGCCTCTGGTATTCCGCCGTCGCACGCGCTTCGGCGGCAAGCGCCGCGTTCAGTGCCTGCCGCGCTGCCGACAAATCCGTGGACGTATCCTCCGCAGACGCCATGGCCGTGCCCCACCCGAAGAAGGGCAACAAAATCACACATAGCGTGGCTCGGTAAGATTTCTTGACCATGCCCTTATTCGAGAACTCTCTCGATTGGAAGTTCAGCTTGCCGCATAGCAAATTCGGGGCCCTTTTCAAACAAGGGCGTTATCCTGATTAACGATGACCCAAGAATACCATCGGGCCCGACCGGAAAGCAGTGCGATGGGTCAAAGACTGTGAAAAACGTTGTCATCCACAGGCGCGGCACCGCCGCATATCGGCAGTAAATAATATATTTATTTCAAGTAGTTACGTATGGATCTGGCCCCTAATCACAGGCGGATCAGACCCCGAACCAAGTTTGCGGCCAGCATCCGACGTGTCCGCCTAATCAGTGTCAGTAGCCCGCCGGGTAGTCGCGCCCGAAACCCCAGCGCCAGTGAAATGGAACGAGGCGATGACCGCCGATCCGTGTACCCAGATACATCAAGGTGCCCATCCACGCCGAAGAACGATTCGACACGCACGTCCGCAGCAACTTATCGGCATCCCTGCGTTGCTGAGCGCTACCGCCGCACCAATAGGGAATGTCGTGCGTCACGCAACACGCCACCCAACGCCCATTCGGCCACAGCGTGCAACCGTCGGTGACAAAGGGCTTGGCCGGAAGTCCGATGGTTACGCTTTGCTGGCAAATCTGCTCCGCGTTGCGCTCCAGTTGCGCCGCGCTTCGTGCATCGCTGCGGTAGGGTTCAACCGTGTGACGCGTGGGCGTGCAGCCGCTGAACACCATCACCAACACCAACAACGTTAACCCCGCATACCTTAGTTTCACAAACTTTCAACTTTACTCAGATAAATCGAGATAACCGTCATGGCTGTCCCAATCACGATGACGTTTCGTGTTGTGGGCCCTTCGGCTCCGCTCAGGGCAGGCCTTTTTTAATTGTCATCCCGACAAGCGCAGCGCGGCTTGTCCTGCGCGCAGTTCCCCTGCTGTGCGGGGACAAGCACAGGAAAGGATCTCACCCTGTCAATATTACCACCACCATCCAACACGGTGAGATTCCTCGTTGCACTCGGAATGACATGTTAATGTTCGACACGACCAACAACAGGTCGGATTCCTCGCGGCGCGAGGAACGCTAGTGAACTGTTCCCGTCCCATGTTAGCGGAACAGCAAACGGCAGGCGTCGGATTTTGAAAAGTGTTTCCTCCGGCATCCCCAATAACATCGGCGTGGCGATGAATCCCGGCGCAATGGTCACCACACGGATTCCTTTTCCGGATAGATCGCGCGCCGCCTGGATGGTCAACGCCACCAACCCCCCTTTGGAAGCGGTGTACGCAGCCTGCCCCACCTGTCCCTCAAACGCGGCGACCGACGCAGTGTTGACAATTACGCCGCGTTCCCCAACGTCATCGAGCGGTTCCTCCGCATACAGGTCCGCTGCGACGAGGCGCAGCACATTGAACGAACCGATCAGGTTCACGTCGATGACTTTTTTGAAATCCTCCAATGGCATCGGCCCGTCGCGGCCCACGATGCGCTTTGCCGGCGCAATTCCTGCACAGTTGACCAGTACCCGGGCCGCGCCATGGGCGTTTCTCGCTGCAGCGACTGCGGCCTGTGCACTCTCGCTGCTGGAGACATCGCATTCCACCGCCAGCCCACCAATTTCTTTTGCCACCTCGTCCAATGCTTCCTTGTTGACGTCCAAGATAGTGACCTTCGCGCCGGCCACGGCCAGGGCGTGGGCGGTCTCCGCCCCCATCCCAGATGCGCCGCCGGTGACTATCGCCGCGTGTCCCGATACGTTCATCGTTATGTTCTCCTAATTAACCAACCTGGTTAGTGATCGTTATTTGTCTGTTAGCGCTCACTGCGCGTTATTATCGCGGAACAAAACCCCGTGCGTAAGCACGGGGATGGACGCGATGCCCGCACGGTATCGTGCGGGCCACGGGCGAGGCCGGGTGCGGCTTTGCCGACAACCGGCCGAGTCCAGTGTATCCCGGCGTAGCCGGGATGATTCCCCGGGCATAAGCGCGGGGAGATTCAATAACTCGTCGGGTGTTGCTCGTGCCTAATCACCCGAGCTTGCTATGGGTTCGCATATAGAATCATCTGCGTACAGCGAAACAAAGCGATTGTTTTATCGGTTTTTTCGTGTCTCACCACCGCGTCCCACACCTGAAATTGGCCTTGAGCTCGATCGTCGTGAAGCTATGTGCCCCCTCCGGCAGGCTGGCCAATGCGCCAAAACCACAACACGTGTCGGCCAACGCTATCACGCTCGCTGCGTGTAGGAAATTGTTGGGCGCAAGATGGGTTGTTTGTACGTCGATGTGCGCCTGGGCATGAGCCGGTTCGACTTGATCGAATTCAAGCCCCATGAGCTCTACCAGCGTCCCTCTGGCTCGCTCGGTGATATCTTCGAGGCTGTTTATCAACGCATTCTCCTTGTGGGTCGTAGCGCAGTAACTGAAAGTAATGTATTCGGCCCGGTGTGGGCGTCTCGCGCACGATATAATAAATCCGCCAACAACAAAAACAATCGAGGCGCCGGTGGAACGCGAGGCCATGGAATATGACGTTGTGATCGTGGGCGCCGGTCCCGCCGGGCTCTCCACCGCTATCCGTACAAAGCAGCTCACCCTCCGTGAGATGGGGAATCCGAACTGTTGTTGGTCGTGCCGAGCATTAACATGTCATTCCGAGTGCAACGAGGAATCTCACCGTATTGGATGGTGGTGGTAATGTTGACAGGGTGAGGTCCCTTCCTGCGCTGGTCGGGATGACAACTAAAAAAGCCTGCCCTGAGCGGAGTCGAAGGGTCAACCGCACGAAATGTCATCCTGAAGGGGACAGCAATGACTTTCTTCCTTAAACTTTATACTCTCCACTTTGTTCCAACGACATCAAGACAGGGTACATTATGGCTGGTCCGCGATACCCCCGCTTCGACACCCTAACCCTCCACGCCGGGCAACGGCCTGATCCTACTACCGGTGCCCGCGCGGTGCCGATCTTTCAAACGACGTCTTATGTGTTCAAAGATACCGATCAGGCGGCAGCGATTTTCAACGGTGAGCGCCCGGGGCATGTCTATTCGCGCATCTCCAATCCGACCAACGCCGTGCTCGAAGAACGCATCGCGGCTTTAGAAGGGGGGGTCGGCGCAATCGCCACCGCTAGCGGCCAAGCGGCGATGCATCTGGCGATCACCACACTAATGGGTGCCGGGTCACACATCGTATCATCGCGGTCGTTGTACGGCGGCTCCCATAACCTGTTGTGCTACACCCTGCCCCGCTTCGGCATCGAAACCACCTTCGTCGATCCACGCGTGCCGGCGGCGTTTCGCGACGCACTGCGTCCCAACACCCGCTTGATCTTCGCAGAAACGCTGGGCAATCCGGGGCTGGATGTGTTGGACATTCCGGCCATCGCCGATATTGCCCATGACGCCGGCGTGCCGCTACTAATCGACTCGACATTCACCACCCCATACCTGTGCAAACCCTTCGAACACGGCGCCGATTTATTGTTTCATTCAGCGACAAAGTTCTTGGGCGGACACGGTGTCGCCATCGGCGGTTTGTTGGTCGACAGTGGCCACTTCGACTGGCTGGGGTCGGACAAGTTTCCGACGCTCACCGAACCGTATGCAGGGTTTCACAACCTGGTGTTTGCGGAAGAGTTCGGGCCGGCTGCCTTCATCGCACGGGCGCGCAAAGAGGGCGTACGGGATTTCGGCGCCTGCATGAGCCCGACCACGGCGTTTCACATCCTGCAAGGTATCGAAACCTTACCGTTGCGCATGCAGCGTCACATCGACAACACCCGTAAGCTGGTCGCCCATTTGCACACGCATCCGGCGGTGGACTCGGTGATCTATCCGGAGCTTGCCGGCCATCCCGATCACGAATTAACCAAGCGCTTGCTACCCAAAGGCGTAGGCGCGGTATTCAGCTTCATTATCAAAGGGGGTCGCGCCGCAGGACGCAAGTTCATCGAAGGCCTGCAGATATTTTCTCATCTCGCCAACGTCGGCGATGCGAAGTCATTGGTCATTCACCCGGCGAGCACCACCCATCACCGCATGGACGCAGACGCGCTCCGCGCCGCGGGTATCTCCGAAGGCATGGTACGTTTATCGGTCGGGCTGGAAGACCCGGACGACTTGATGGAAGACCTCGATCGGGGCCTGCATGCGTCGCAAAAATAAGCCAACATGTGGTCGCGGTATTCACGCCGGCGCTAAAGTTTCTTTGCGAGCTGGCCGCATAGAAATTGATCCGAATTTGCCCGTACCCGTTTCCAACATGCAGGACCAGCGCTTGATCGTCAGACACCGGGACACGGGTTTAGATGAAACTTAAAGTTAACAACAAAACCGTTTACGTATATACCGGCACCAAAGATTTGATCCCCGAACAGGACACCATTGTGTTCGTTCATGGTGCCGGACTCGATCATACGGTGTGGCTGCTCCAAAGCCGGTATTTCGCCCATCACGGATGGAATGTCGTGGCGTTGGATCTGCCGGGACATGGCCACTCACACGGACCGGCGCTGTCCCCTATCGAAACCATGGCGGATTGGGTGGTGCAACTAATGGACGGATTGGGTATCGAACAGGCCGCTGTGGTCGGGCACAGCATGGGATCGTTGGTGGCCTTGGAAACCGGCGCGCGACACCCGCAACGGGTGAAGCGGCTCGCGCTGCTGGGCACGTCGATACCACTGGCAGTCAGCGAACCGCTACTGAACGCCGCCAGAAACAACGATCACGCTGCCTTCGACATGATTACACTGTGGGGCCACGGCCACGCAGCGCAATTGGGAGGTCATCCAGTGCCGGGGATGTGGATGATTGGCAACACCGTGCGACTCCTGGAGCACTCTCCGCCGGGGGTGTTGTACGCCGATCTAACTGCCTGCAACCAATACCAAACGGGTCTCGTTAGCGCGCGACAACTACACTGCCCGGTGCTGCTGGTGTTGGCAAGCCAAGATCGCATGACGCCGATTGCCATTGCCGAGGAGCTGATTCACAGTATCGGCGATGTGCACACGGTGATTTTGGACGATTGCGGTCACATGATGCTTGCCGAGCAGCCCAATCAGGTGCTCGATGCACTCAAGACCTTTCTGTTCGGAGGACAAAACTAAATTCCGTCCTCGACCCACGAGACTCACAACCTGAATTCTGCTTACTAAACCCCGCGTTCCCATGGAGGAACCGGCGTGAACTTCTCACTGAGAAAGTCCACGAACGCCCTCACCTTGGTAGACAAATGCCGGCGGTGGGGGTACACAACCAGCAACGAAGATTTTTCGTGCACGTAGTCGGTCAACAATGGCACCAGCTTACCGGTGGATAGATCGTGGCCAACCATAAATGTCGCCAGCCGCGCCACACCGATGCCCGCCAACACCGCCTCATACAACGCCATGGCACTGTTGGCCTCGAAGTTTCCGGCGACACGCATCACTTTGGTGCCGTTCGGGCCCTCGAACTCCCAGTCGTTAAAATGGACGAATGATGAGTGGGTCAAGCAATTGTGATCGAGCAGATCCTCCGGCGTTTGGGGTATACCGTATCGATCGAGATAAGCAGGCGTCGCGCACACTAGGCGGCGATTGGTGAACAATTTTTTTGCCACCAGTGATTCGTCATCAATCATCTCGCTGAGCTGAAGCGCGACGTCGGCTCCGACATCGATCAAATCCACGGATCGTTCGCTGAGCCGGAGTTCAACCTTGAGCTCGGGGAAACGTCCCATAAACTCAGGGAACAGAGGCAACAGATGGGCACGCGCGAATGCCGCAACCGCCACTACCCGCAGCACGCCGCGCACCTGTCCACGTAGTTCAGATACCGCTTGCTCCGCTTGTTGTATCTCGTCCAATACCGCCACGCAGCGCTCGTAGAACGCGCGGCCTTCCTGGGTGAGATTCAATCGACGGGTGGTGCGGTGAAACAGGCGTGCTCCGAGCCGGTCCTCCAGACGGCTGATCTGTTTGCTGACCGCCGAGGGGGTAAGTTGCAATTCGCGCGCAGCTGCCGAGAACCCGCGATGCTCCACCGCATGCACAAAGGCGGTCATTTCCTCGAGTTTATTCATTACGGCTATTTATGAATATATTTCAAAAGTCTTGTTACATTAGCGAGGATTATAATTCAGGCGGCAACAAACTACACTTTGATTCAGTCGATGCCACCTAAGCTCACACCGGTGGCCTTACAGGAAGAACCCTGATTAAAGGAGAACTTATATGAACACGATGCAAAACATGACACCCGACAAGCCGACCTTCGAAGACGTCGAGCGGATCATACAGCGCGCACGCAGGATGCGCAGCCAAGCGCTGGCCGATATGGGGATCGCGCTGCGGTCTTTCTTGAGGCGCTGGACAAAGTGCGCGCTGCTGCACATTGGCGCCGCGCTCAGGGGCAAAACCGCAGAACAATGCGCCTGATTACCAGGGCTGCAACCGGTGGTGGGCACGGCCACCCACATCAACAGATGGGATAGTCAGGACTCGAGCGGCACCAGTAACACCGGCAGCCGACTCCGGTGGACGACCTGGTGGGCGACCGATCCCAGGAACATCTCGCTCACCCCGGTGCGGCCGTGGGTGCCCATGACGATCACGTCGGCGTTTACGTCGGCGGCCTGACTGAGAATGGTGGCCGCGATACGCCCCTCGATGACACGGGCATCTGCGATAACCCGGCAATCGTCGGGCTCCATGCCCAATTCGTCTTTGCAGAACATTTTGAGCCGATCCTCGATCTTTTCACGCACTCGCTGCATCCCCTCCTTGCGCAAGGATTCCGGCATCCCGTCGGGAAGGACGCTGGCAACCAGTGACTGAGCCGACGGGCTGAGCGGCTCGATGACGTTAAGCAACACGATCTTCGCGGTGTATCGTTCGGCAAGACTGACCGCATAACGAAACACCGGCCGGGCATGCTTTTCCAAGTCGGTGGCATAGAGAATTGTTTGTATTTTAGGAAGCATCGTTTAATGTCTGTCCATCTATTAAATGAGAATCGAATCCTTCCTTAAGGGAGGACCACTTCAGCGAACATGCTAGATTCACGCATAGCGCTATATTTACTGCGCCACCCAACCACCGTCAATGTTGATTGCCGCGCCGCGCATCTGCGCGGCGTCCTCAGAGCAGAGAAAGACCGTTAATGCGGCGATTTGTGCGGGTGTCACGAACTCCTTCGAGGGTTGTTTTTCTGACAACAATAGTTCCTTGGCCCGCTCGAGCGAGACGCTGTCGCGCTCGGCCCGATCATCGACTTGCTTTTGAACCAAAGGAGTAAGCACCCAGCCCGGGCAAATGGCATTACAGGTAACGCCGGTGGTGGCGGTCTCGAGTGCGACAACTTTGGTCAAACCCAACACACCATGCTTGGCCGCAACGTAGGCTGCCTTGGTTGCCGAGGCAACCAGACCGTGCGCTGATGCAACATTGACGATGCGTCCCCAGTTGCGTTTCTTCATCCCAGGCATCGCCGCACGGATCGTGTGAAAGTTCGAGGAAAGATTAATAGCAATAATCGCGTCCCATTTTTCGACCGGAAATTCCTCGATTACTGAGATATGTTGAATCCCCGCATTGTTAACCAGGATGTCCACACTGCCAAATGCGGTGCCTGCCTGGTCAACCATGGCGTAAATCTCATTGGGCTTGGACATGTCGGCGCCGTTGTAAAGCACGTCCACATTGTATGCTTCGGACATAGTCACTCTTGTCGTTTCGATCTGCTGCTCATCGCCGAATCCGTTGAGCATGATGCGTGCTCCCTGTTTCGCCAGGCCATGCGCGATCTCAAGACCGATGCCACTGGTAGACCCGGTTACAATTGCGTTTTTTCCGTTCAACATGACGTTACCACCCCCCGGTAAGACTAGTGCACAATCGAATGAAGACATATATCAAGACACGGAAACTGATAGCCATTATTGCTCCTGCTGTGTCGGTCTGAGCACGATCTCATTGACATTGACGTGTGCCGGCGCCTGCACGGCGTAGAGGATCGCGTTGGCGATATCTTCGGCCTGCAGCGCCTCGATGCCTTTGATATGTTTTTGAAATGACGCCAGATCTGGATCGGTGATGGCATCGGCCAACTCGGTGGCGACAATGCCTGGTTGAATACAAGTCACGCGGATATTCTTTCTCGCGCTCAACTCCAGCCGCAGGGCATCACTAAATGCGTTAACAGCAAATTTAGTGGCACAGTACACACTGCCCGAGGCAATGACCCTTTTGCCGGCGATGGAAGAGATATTCACAATGTGGCCGGTTCCTTGAGCGAACAGGTGTGGCAGTGCGGCGGCGGTACAGAACAACACCCCCTTGATGTTGACATCGATCATGCGCTCCCATTCATCGACCCGCAAGTTCTTCACAAAGCTCAACGGCATGATACCGGCGTTGTTGATCAGGATATCAACACGTCCCCAACGGTCGATTCCGGCTTGCAGCAACGCCTCGCACTCATCGCGCGCGGTGACGTCGCAACGCACCGCAAGGGCCTCGCCGTGGCGTGCAGCAATCTCGTCTTGTATGGCATGCAGGCGATCCTCGCGCCGTGCACCCATCACCACCTTTGCCCCGGCAGCGGCCAATAAGCTCGCCGTTGCCGCGCCGATCCCACTGCTGGCGCCGGTAATTAGCGCGACTTTTCCGCTCAACATCGGGCTCGCCCGTGTGTTGCATCAAGGATCCCGGATGATGGCGAAGGTATCGGGCGGTTGGACGCCGCGGTGGAATGAAACGCATAGCCGTAGCTATGGGTTGAGTGAAGCGCAAGTCCAGGCGTTCGAGACCGAGCCAGCGCTGGGATAGTCCCGCGACTATTCATGGTACGGGACGGAGAGTTCCGCAGTTTCACTTCCATTAAATAGCAATATCAGATTCTCCAATTTGTCTAGCGAGAATAATGGCGGGATGCCTTGGTGTAACACACTCGCTAAACCTGCGATGTGGTCAACGCTTGGTCCAGATCCCACAACACATCCTCCAGGGTTTCGAGGCCGACCGAGATCCGAATCATATCTGGTGTCACACCGGCGGTTTGTTGTTCTTCCTCTGATAACTGGCGGTGGGTCGTCGAGGCGGGATGAATCACCAGGGTCTTGGCATCGCCGACGTTGGCCAAATGGCTCAGGAACTGCACTGATTCGATGAACTTGGCGCCCGCCTGTTGCCCCCCCTTGACACCAAAGGTGAGAATCGACCCGGGTCCCTTGGGGAGATATTTCTTGGCCAACTGGTGGTATTCGTTGTCCGGCAACCCGGCGTACTTGACCCAGTTTACCGCTGGGTGGGCGGCGAGAAACTCCGCCACCGCCTGGGCGTTGGCGCAGTGGCGATCCATACGCAGGTGTAATGTCTCCAGGCCTTGCAAGAATAAGAACGCGTTGAACGGACTGAGGGCAGGACCCAGCGTGCGTAAGGTCTCACAGCGAGCCTTCATGGTATAACCGAAGTCCCCGAAGGTCTCGTAAAAGCGCACGCCGTGATACCCCCGTGATGGCTCCACCATCCCCGGAAACTTACCGTTATCCCAAGGAAACTTGCCCGATTCTACCAACACCCCACCGATGGAAGTACCGTGACCGCAGATGAATTTGGTCGCCGAATGCACAATAATGTCGGCCCCATGGGCCATCGGCCGGCATAGATAAGGTGTGGCAAAAGTGTTATCGATCACCAACGGCACACCGGCATCCCTGGCCACCGCAGCCACCGCCTCGATATCCAGGACATTGTTGAGCGGATTGCCGATGGTTTCGGCAAAGATCGCCTTGGTGTTGGCGGTGATAGCCCTGGCGAAGTTCTCGGGTTCATCCGGATCCACAAAGTATGTCTCGATTCCGAGCTTGCGGAAATTGACATCGAACTGCGAATAGGTGCCACCGTATAGCGTGCTGGCCGACACGATCTCATCGCCCTGCTCAAGAATCGTCAACAGCGCGGTCATCTGGGCGGCCATGCCGGAACTCACTGCAACCGCGGCGCGGCCATCCTCTAACGCCGCCATACGCTCTTCGAACACGGCGTTGGTCGGGTTCATCAATCGCGTGTAGATGTTACCGAAGGTCTGCAGGTTAAACAGACTTGCGGCGTGATCGGTGTCGTCGAATACGTAAGCCGCGGTTTGATAAATCGGCGTGGCGCGCGAGCCGGTGGCTGGATCCGGCAGCTGGCCGGCGTGCAGGCAAAGGGTCTCAATACCGAATTCTCGATCCGCCACGTGACTATCTCAAATTGCTAATACGGCACCCACAGCGGGCGTTTGGATGAAATCAACCCAGTGTTGACACCGACCAAGCTCAGCCCGCCGAACAGGCGCGCGTATTCAATCTTCATGCAACGATCCATCACCACTTCCAGTCCCGCCTCGCGGGCCTTGCGAGCCGCCTCCTCGTGAACGATACCGAGCTGCATCCATACCACCTTGGCGCCAATCTTGATCGCCGCATCGACATGTGGAGGTACGTCCTCAGGCCTTTGAAACAGATCCACCACGTCCACCGGCTCCGGGATGTCCTCCAACCGCGCATAGCATTGCTCGCCCAGGATCTGCGGATAGGTGGGCGTTACCGGGATTACGCGAAAACCATGATCTTGCAGGTACTTGGCGGCGAAGAAACTCGGGCGGTACCAGTTGGCAGATAATCCAACTATCGCCACGGTCCGGTTTTCTTTCAGTATCCTGCGTATCGTTTGTATATCGGTCATCGGTTAACTCAGTTAACTCGGTATCACAGCGTAAACAAAACCCCGGCAAGCGGCAACTTTATAGTGGTTTACAATAGTGAAACCAGACCGTAGATTATCGCTCTGTTAACTTTTTCGACTGAAGGATTCCCCTTAGCTCGCGCCTAGGTCTGCTAATGCACGCAACAAGCCAGAACCACAACGCCACATCTATGAAGAATCGACAATGAGCAAAAACCCGACTGTATTGGTTACACGAAAACTGCCGCCCGCAGTGGAGGGGCGTCTGACGCGGGACTATGAACCGCATCTCAATGCACAAGACCGGTTGTATAGCACCGAGGAACTGATAGCGCTTGCCAAAGATGCGCAAGCCCTGTTCGCCACACACACCGAGCATCTATCCGCGGATGTAATGGCACAGTTGTCCGGTACCATCAAGGTCATCGCCAATTTCTCGGTCGGTGTCGATCACTGTGATCTGGCAGCGGCCAAGAAGCATGGCATTATAGTGACCAACACACCGGACGTGCTCGCTGACGCCACCGCCGAACTCACGATGCTGTTGATACTCGGCGCTGCGCGGCGTGCGAGTGAGGGCGAACGACTGATCCGGGCCCGCAAGTGGGACACGTGGAGTCCGATGTTCATGCTGGGAACCCAAGTCACCGGCAAACGTTTGGGTATCATCGGGCTGGGCCGGATCGGACAAGTAGTCGCCCAACGCGCGCGCGGTTTTGGTATGGAGATCCATTATCACAATCGCTCGCGGCTGGATGCCGCAAGGGAAGCAGGCGCCCTCTATCACGACACACTGGACTCGCTACTCCCGCAGTCTGAGTTTCTCGCGCTACACTGCCCCAACACACCGGACACCCAGAATTTATTCAACGCCGAGCGCATTGCGCAATTACCGGACGGCGCGATCGTAGTGAATTCCGCGCGTGGCAATATTGTCGACGAAGACGCGCTGATCGCCGCGTTGCGCTCGGGAAAGATCAGGGCCGCAGGCTTGGATGTGTATAAGGACGAACCGTACATTCGCCGCGAATTCGCAGAACTCGATAACACCTTCTTGCTTCCCCATCTTGGCAGCGCCACCCACGAGACCCGGGACGCGATGGGCTTTCGGGCGCTGGATAATCTGGACGCCGTGTTCGCCGGTCAGGAACCCAAAGACCGCGTCGCCTAGCCAACGGTGCCGGAATCAACGATTACATAGTGATCAAGGAGCACCTCCTTGCAATCTGCTTCTTTTGAGCCGGCCCACTGACTGTCGCACGGCGAACTTGGGTATTCAATCTAGTGTCATACGGTAGTGCGGTTAACTGAGACACGGTAAGCGAGGAGTTAGCCTGATGTATTCGAAAGTGGTCCCCATTGAGGATGCGATAGCGATTATTCATGACGGCGACACGCTCGCCACCAACGGATACGGCGGCAACGGGACACCCGAGAAGCTTTTCGCGGGTATTGAGAAGAGCTTCTTGGACTCCGGATCACCGAATGGTCTGACCTTGGTCTACGCCGGCGGACAAGGAGACGGCCGCGACAAGGGACTCAATCGACTTGCCCACGAGGGTCTGCTCAAGCGCGTCATCGGCGGCCACTACGGACTGATGCCGAAGGTGGAACGGTTGGCAGTTAACAATACGGTAGAGGCGTATAACTTGCCGGAAGGCGTAATCACCCATCTATATCGGGATATTGCCGCCAACAAGCCAGGCACATTTTCCAAGGTCGGTCTGGGCACGTTTGTCGATCCGCGCGTGGAGGGCGGGAAAATGAACGCCGTCGCCAAGGAGGACATTGTCGAGGTGGTGACGTATGGAGGCGAGGAGTATCTGTTCTTCAAGGCATTCCCGATTCATGTCGCTTTCATTCGCGGCACCACCGCGGATCCCGACGGCAACATTACGATGGAGAAGGAATCATTGACCTTGGAAAACCTGTCAATGGCCATTGCCGCCAGGAACTCAAGGGGTTGCGTGGTGTGTCAGGTCGAACGTGTGGCGGAAAGAGGATCTTTGGATTCACGACAAGTGAAGATCCCAGGCATCATGGTCGACTGCGTGGTGCTGGCTGAGCCGGAATATCACATGCAGACCTACGGCACGCAGTACAATCCGGCGTATTCGGGGGAGATTCGCGCGCCGCTGGAAACCCTCGACAAGCTCGCGCTCGATGAGCGCAAGGTCATCGCCCGTCGTGCAGCGCTGGAGCTGGCTGAAAACAGCGTCGTGAATCTCGGCATCGGTTTGCCCGATGTTGTGGGATCCGTCGCGCACGAGGAAAAGATCCACGACCTCATCACGCTGACTGTCGATCCAGGTATCATCGGCGGCGTTCCAATGGGGGGTCTTGACTTCGGTGCGGCCGTGAATTGTCAGGCCGTTATCGACCACTCCTATGAGTTCGATTTCATCGACGGTGGCGGTCTCGACGCGGCGTATCTCGGGTTCGCGCAGTGTGACCGACGCGGCAATATTAACGCCAGCCGCTTCGCCAACCGCCTGTCAGGGTGCGGTGGTTTCATCAATATCAGCCAGAACAGCCAAAAGGTGGTGTTCCTCGGCACGTTCACGTCGGGCGGGCTGGAGGTGGAAATTGCCGACGGCCAGCTCAAGATTCTCAAGGACGGCCGTTTTGGAAAGTTCCTGGAGTGCGTCGACCAGATCACGTTCAACGGAGAATATGCGGCGCACCGCGATCAAGAGGTTTATTACATCACCGAACGCTGTGTCTTCACGCTCGGCATGGACGGCTTGGTGTTGACAGAGATTGCGCCGGGGATTGATCTCGAACGCGATGTGTTGGCGCTGTTGCCGTTTG
The DNA here is from genome assembly GCA_947259875.1 of uncultured Gammaproteobacteria bacterium. Classification (GTDB taxonomy): domain Bacteria; phylum Pseudomonadota; class Gammaproteobacteria; order Arenicellales; family JAANXG01; genus CALZGZ01. The sequence goes on from CAMYNX010000028.1 coordinate 22,739, forward strand.
AACCCGCTATCGACGGCCCGCAGTTGATGGATAGCGCCATCTTCCAGTCGCAACCTATGGAACTTCGGGATCGGTTATTGGATATGCGCATCCAAGACCGGGTCAGCTACGACCCGGAAAAAAATATGCTGTTTCTCAATTACGCCGGGCTGCACGTGCGCACACAGGCCGACCTGGATGAGATCAAGCAGGCCGTCGAGAAAGTGCTGAAGCCACTGGGCAAACGCGTGTATGCGGTGGTGAACTACGAGCGATTCGTCGCCGACGACGCCATCGCCGACGCATACATGGATCTCGTCAAGTATGTGGAAGAAAACTATTACCTCAAGGTGTCGCGTTACACGACCAGCGGGTTCCTGCGCGTCAAACTCGGTAAGGAGTTGGGAAAACGCGCCGTAACCTCGCAAGTGTTTGAATCCGACGAGGAAGCTCGTACCAATGTGAAGCGGTAACACACCCACCGCTGGCCTTGCATCATTCAATCATACTGCTCAAGTGCGGCGGTTCGTCAAGCGATCCCAGTTCATCTCCACCAGCACCGCACCGCAGATCACCGTTATTGCCGCCCATTGCATCAAGGTGACGGACTGACCGAGAAACATCAGCGTCAGGCCCACCGCAATCACTGGCTTCAAAAAGAACAGATAACTGCCGCGGGTGATGTCCGGGACCGCAGCCAGCCCACCGATCCACAGGAACTGGGTGATGGTGGTATTCCAAAGGGCAATGGTGATCAGCGCGCCGACCTGCTGTGCCGGGCGTTCAAACAAGGTCGCCGGATTCACCCATACGTCCCAGCTGATGCCGACGACCAACCACAGCCCCACCGAGCCCAACGCCAAGGTGATGGCGGTGATGCGCAACGCGCCGTATTCGGCAATCAACGGGCGCACCCACACCATGAATGCCGCGACGGTGGCGGCGCAGCCCACGGCCAGCAGGACGCCGAACAGGTTATTTACATCTCCCGCCAGTCTTGCCAGATAGCCGTCGGTGAGCAACAACGCCGCACCGATGACCGCGGCAATGCCGCTCAACCAACGGCCGCCAGATATCGGCTGCCGGTTGATCCACAGATTCGCCAGAGCAACGAAGATCGGAATCGTGGTGACAGTGGTGGCGACTTGAGGCACGGTGGCGAAATCCAGCGACCAGTGAAACATGAGATAGCCGGTGGTGATACCCAGCAATGACAACCCGACCAGGCGCGGGCCATGGGCCCTGAGTGGCGCCAGCAGGTCGCGGCTGTCGGCGAACAACAGCGACAACACTATCAACCCAGCGCTGCCCAGCGTGAAACGCCATACCGACAGCTCCGGCCCCGCTACCCGCGACACCACCGCCACGAACTCGCTCGACGCATGGCCGAGAACGCCGAGGAGCACCGCGAGGTAAGCCACCCAGGCATGCCGCCGCCACAGTGAGGTCACCGGCGCCCCGCGAAGTCCACCAGCGTACCGATCAGCCACCGGGGACATTCGGCGGGCAACATATGCCCCGCATCGGGCTGGTCTTTGCGCTCGACGTTGGGGATGCGGGACGCCAACGCCGCGACGTCGTCCAAGTCCAGGAATACGTGGTCCTGAAGCCCGGTCAGCACCAGCGTCGGGACCGTCAAGTGCTCGTAGGGGAGGTCCCAGTCGGCGTCGGCCGCATGTTTCAACAAATGATAGATACCGCTGGCACGATCGATCGGATGATAACTGTCTTGGACCAAGAACTTGGGCCGGTTTTCCGCTTGCCAACTTTCATTGAACAACAGCGGACAGAATAGATCGCGGAACAATTCCAGGCCGCCAAACTCCGCACAGCGCACCAGCGCGTCGTTGATCCAACGCAATCGCGGCCCGTCACGCCGTAAGGTGTTGATGAGCACTAAACCGTCGGCGCTGGCGCCGCGAATCACCGCATGCGCGGCAAACAATCCACCGATCGACAGTCCCACCAATATTGGTTGGTCCGGATCAATTTCGTTCAGCAGCCTCATCGCGTCGCCGATGATGTGGTCACAATCCAAAGACTGGGGATCACTGAACGAGCTGTTGGCCTGGCCCCGCAGATTATAGGTCAACGTGCCATACCCCTGCTGGTTCAGCGCAGGAACCACATCCGCATTCCACATGCCGACATCGCCGGTCAGTGCATTGAAAAATACAAACGTGTTGCGTGCTCCCTGCGCCGGCGGCTGGTACTCGTAATAGAGGGTATCGCGCACGCCGAGTTTGACAACGCTCATGGTCCTTGAATCCTCAACAACGCTACGTCGCGTTCTGCACTGCTAAATTTCTGGATATCACTCGAGCCCGAGCAAGGGCGGCAGCTCGTCCAGCGTACGCAATTCCGCGTCCGGCTGTGCCGTGAGGCGTTCGCGCCGCTGGCCGAAGCGATTGACCCACGCCACCCGCATGCCGAACGTCGCTGCGGCCACCGCATCCCAGGCATTGGACGATTGGAAGCTGATCCGCTCGGCGGTGACCCCGAGCCGGTCTACGGCCAATTGGTAGACGTGGGGATCGGGTTTGTAGATGCCGACATCTTCAACCGACAACACCGCATCAAGCAGCTCTGCGATCCCGGCGCTGGTCACCGCGGCATCCAACATCATCGGCGAGCCGTTGGAGAGAATCGCCGTGCGCATACCGTTTTGCTTCAGGCGTTGTAACACCGACGTCACTTCCGGATAGGTGTTCAGATTGAGATACGCCTGTATCAGATCTTCGCGCAGCGCCGCATCATCCACATCATGGGCGTCCAGCGCATAGTCCAGGGCATCACCGGTGACCTGCCAGAAATCCACATGATGTCCCAGCAAGCTGCGCAGCCAGGTGTATTCGAGTTGCTTGGTTCGCCACAGTGCAGACACCGCGTCGGCATGTGCCCCCAGGCGTTGTTTGTGCCGGCCCACCGCGGAATGGACATCAAACAAAGTGCCATAGGCGTCGAATACACACGCCTGAATGTTGGAAAACCGATCGTTCGCCATCGAAGTTTCCTCTTCGTTAGAGATATAAAAATTTAAAATCGTAAACCGACGCGTGGCGATGTTTTGTTCAGCGTTAAGGCGTCTCGTCGCCGTATTCCGGCGGAATCGAGTAGGTCGCAGTCACATGAGCCACCATATCCTCATCGTCTTCGAGAAATAGCGCGACCTCGCCAACCGCGAGCCGTTTGCCCAATTTCAACAACTTGGCCTCCGCGATGATATCGGCCGGCAACGGGCGTCGGAGGAAGTTGATGTTCAAGTTGGTGGTGACCGCGAGTTCGACCGGGCCGATCTTACTCAGTACCGCGGCGTACAGCGCGAGATCGGCAAGCGCCATCATCACCGGACCGGAGATCGTGCCGCCAGGGCGAATAAAATCATCACGAAACGGCAGCCGCAGTCGCGCGTCGCCCGCGCTGATATCCTCCACGATTACCCCCAGTTGCCCGACAAACGGCACTCGGTCCCGGGTGATATTTTCAAATTCTTCTGCGCTTATGCGCGACATGAGTCGCCATCGTTTGACGTCTGTGACGTGGCCACGCAGTATAAACCCTGTCGCCCCTTGGATTACAACTTCATGCTATGAAACAGGCCGAATGGTTCTTCGACTTCATCTCGCCGTACTCCTATCTCCAATGTGAACGCTGGGATCGACTGCCGGCGGAGCTGCAAGTCCAGTGCCGGCCGGTGCTGCTCGCGGGCTTGCTGGATCACTGGGGTCAGAAAGGCCCGGCCGAGATCACACCCAAAAGGATCTTCATCTATCGCCAGCTGCAATGGCTGGCCGAAAAACAAGGCATTCCCTTGCGTTTCCCCAGTGGTCATCCTTTCAATCCGCTGCCGCTGTTGCGGCTCGCGATCGCGCTCGACAGCGACATCGCCGCCATCCGCGCGATGTTTCGTTTCGTCTGGCGCGATGGACACCTGCCATCGGACCAGCAGGCTCTGTCACGCCTACTGGACCAGTTGGCGGTGACGGATGCGGAGACAAAACTGCAATCACCCATCGTCAAACAGCAACTTCGCGATAACAGCACACGGGCCATCGAGCTCGGCGTGTTCGGGGTGCCCACCTTCGTCGTCGACGGTGAATTATTCTGGGGTGCGGACGCGCTGGATTTTTTCCTCGATTACGTGCGCAATCCCGATCTTTTGAACGACCCCGAAATGAAGCGCATCAGCAACCTTCCGATCGCTGCGGCCAGAAAGTCCTGATCCTCCCGTCTGCACAAGCTCACGCTATCTCCAACCACGTGGTCATGCCCCCCGCCTGATGCTCGAGCATGTGACAATGCAGCAACCACTTGCCGGGGTTGTCAGCGACAAACGCAATACTCACGGATTCGCCAGGCTGCACAAGCTCAGTATCGCGCCATGCGTCATCATCCACGACACTGCCCTTGCGTTCGATCACTTTGAAATGATGGCCATGCAAGTGCATGGCGTGGGGCCAACGGTTCTGGTTGCGCATGTCGATGACAACCGTCTGGCCGCGTCGGGCGGAGACCAGCGGCGTGTCGGTCATGCCCACGGTCTCGTTGAACGCCCATACCGCGCCTTCTTTGATCAACTCCTGAATCGATAGCCGCTTGCCTTTCAGCATTGCGCTTTGCATCCCACCCATTGCCCCGCCCTCCATGAGCAGTCCGGACCGCACCGGACTGCCTAGATCGAGCGCCGCGGACAGTGGGTTAGGGGGTAATCCTGCAAATGGCGGAGCAGCCGGCCTGGTGACTTTTCCACTGGGTTGGTCAAACACAAACTCAGCCACCTGGATCACTTCGCGGCGGGTGATCACATCAATGGAAGCGGATGCGCCGGGATCACCGGCCATATCGATGATCAGATCGGCCCTTTGTGCCGGCGCGATGGTTAAGAACTTACCGAGCGGCCGGGGCGTCACCGGCTGGCCATCGAAGGCAACCACATGCGGTTTGAGCTTGCCAAAACTGAGCGTGAAGACCCTGGCATTGGCGGTGTTCACCACCCGCAGCCGGACACGCTGTCCACCCGCCACCGGAAACTTCTCGAATGGCTTGCCGTTGACGGTCAGCCATTGGCCCAAGCGCCCACCGTGGGACCAATCGTGTAACGACTCGAGGCTGGCTTCGTGAATCTGCGCATCCTGGCCGAGCCGCCAGTCGTCGATGACCAATACATAGTCGCGATCCACGGAAACCGGCTCGGCCTCGTCAACGATCAGCACTCCGTAGAGGCCGCGCGCCACCTGTTCCCACGAACGGGTGTGTGCGTGATACCAAAAAGTACCCGCGTCCGGTACTTGAAACGCATAATCGAAGGACTGGCCGGGCGCAACCGCATCTTGGGTTAACCCGGCCACCCCGTCCATCGCGTTATCGATACGGATGCCGTGCCAGTGTATGGTTGTCGCGACCGGCAGGCGGTTCGTCAACCGAGCACGGACCCAGTCGTTCTGTTTCACGCGGATCGTCGGACCCGGTACTTGGCCGTTGTAGCCCCAGATACGTGTGCGCGGTCCCCCTTCATCCACGAGCTGAGCGGTGTCTTCTCGGGCGATTAGCTCGATCAAGGGTTTGCGGCTCGCGGGCAGCGCGGCGAAGGCCGGTGCGACCCACGGCAACGCGCCTAGAAGTGAAGTGTGTTTTAGAAAATCGCGACGATTCATATGGTGGCAGTTCTTAGAACAACATCTAAAGTTCGCCGCTACCGGGATGTCTGACCCCGGTCCCGCGCAGCATGGCAGCGGTCGCCAAATCCCCGCTCGTCACCGCCGCGGCAAGTGCCGTCGTCCCATCGCGCGCGCGGTAATCGACATCCGCCCCCGCTTTCAACAGCAGGCCTACGGCATCGCTAAGACCGCGTTCGGCGGCAAGTATCAGGGCCGTTTCCAAATTGCCGTCCGCCGCCTGGCCGTTGGCATCGGCGCCGTGGCCAAGCAGCGCGCGCAGGATTTCCGGGTGGTTTCCGCGTACCGCGAGCATGAGCGGTGTTTCGCCAAGGCGCGCCTTAGCGTTCGGGTCGGCGCCGGCGGCGATCAGGCGCTCGACCACCGCCGCTTGACCAAAAAACACCGCCGCGCCAAGCGGCGTATTACCGTCGCGGGCGCGCTTATCGATCATGGCGTTTGCCTCCAGGAGCTGCTCTACGATCTCGACCCGGCCGGTCATCGCCGCCCGATGCAACGCGCTGCGGCCATCATCGGACGTCGCGTTGGCATCGGCGTTATTCACTAACAGCGTCGCGGTAATATGCGCGTGCCCACGCACCGATGCCCCCATCAACGCGGTATAGCCATCCGGCGCGGGTTGGTTGACGTCGGCGCCCCTAGCGATCAGCTCTATCACCGCCTCGATCCCGCTTGCCTGCCGTGCCGCCAAAATTAGCGGCGTACGGCCGTCTTTGGTGGAGACAATATTCGGGTTCGCGCCCCGCTCAAGCAGCCGGATCAGACTGCGTATATTTCCGCGCTGTACGGCCACGTGCAGTGGCGTGTGCCCGTAGCGCTTCTCGTAGGTGTTGGGATTGGCGCCGTGGTTAACCAGAAGATCCACGAGCCCGGCTCGATCGGCATCGACGGCATAAAACAAAGCGGTAAGCCCGCCCGCGGTGCGGCCATTCACATCCGCGCCATGAGCCAGCAGCCGCTCGATCACCCGAACATGACCGGCGCGGGTCGCAAGGATCAATGCCGTGTATTTCTCGTCCGAGGTGTCACGAGTTTCGATATCGGCGCCCTCGGCGAGGGCGTATTCGACAAGGTCAGGGCGATCATTGGAGGCGGCCCATAGCAGGGCTTGATTCGCAACCGGGGGCGGTCCTTGCGACGCCCCAAAGGTATGCAGCGGCATCAACACAATTATAAAGGTTAGGATAGATGCGCGCATGCCGAGTAATAGGCCTCTGGTGGTTATACAAATCAATGACAACGAGATGCTAACACAGGGTGTGGGCGGCGGAAGACATGGCATCTTGGAATTCCTGACACATCGCAACATTGCTTACACATTTGTGATACTTCGTACTCAACGCATAACGACTCGGTAGTGTGCTGCTTTTTTCATCGTCTGTTCGAACCGGCCGCACCCTCGATCACGATGTCTTCCTACATTCGTCACCGCACTCTTTATTCTATTTTCACTATGCTTGATGGCAACACGGGAACGGAAAAACCAAATTGGAACCATCGCGAACCAAGCAAACGAAAGACGTCGGCGCCGCAGTCATAGCGCCCAAAGAAGTCTTTTAAATGCAACGGAAACGCGAGCGAGCACTTCCGAATCTGGATCGTCAATGTTCTGCTGATATTGCGCACTCTGGGGATGTGCTCAGCCTGGGCTAAGGTGCGAATCAAGCATTACCTATTCGGGCAACACGCAACTGTAGGGCGCGGCCCTTGCCAAGCACAGGGCGTGACAGGTAAGCACGGGTGCTCCAACGTGTTGTTAGGGCGCAATCCGCTACGATACAACTGACATCGATGCTCCATCACCAACAGGAACCTCCCCAAGTTCGTTTGGATCATATCCGTCCAGGCAACCCACATTAACACCGTACTCGTTCGGATCACTACGGCGCTGATGATGCGTATAGATACCACACGTCCGGCAAAAATAGTGTTTCGCGATTTTCGTATTCCACTGATATAGCACCAAGTGTTCGATCCCCTTCGTAACTCGTAATCTTTCCACAGGGACACCGGCCATGATTGCTCCTTTTCGACGACACAACGAACAATTGCAACGTCGGAGATTCTCGAGGCCATTTTCAAGATCGACCTCAAACTCAACTGCACCACAATGACAAGTACCCTTAACGGTTTCCACGATAAATCTTTATCGCTCTAAGGTTTAGCATCAGGCGCGAAAATCGCAGCATTATTTGTCGCCTAAATCCTCTTGTACCCCGCTTGGCGTCCTCTTTTTTGCTTGATGTTGTTGAACAGCCTTGAGTGCTGCAATGACGAGAAAGAAAACAAGAATTCCAATGGCTACTCTGTTTGCCAGCTGAAAAAGAGCCGTTGCCATGAGAATGTAGAGCAGTATTCCGAGAATGGTAAACCCAAGCCATGAGAGCCCAACCCTGACATGGCATGCCTTGCAACGTTGTAAAAATTTTCGAGATGCTTCTTTTGGACTAGTAGGTACCCAGTAGCACCCACACGACGGACAGAATTGCATGCTGATTTTAGTCATATTACTCACACGGAGAACGTTCTAGCTCAGCGGCAAAGGTAAGCTGACGTGGCTTTGGCGACAGCAAAAGGCACGACAGGTTGACTTTGTCCGACTGGAACGCATTGTTATGCGGCGCTGACGGTGTGTTTCTAGCTGACCCAACTTTTCTTCCTGGCCTGTATCGAATACCAGATCAAAAACACTGCTACCACCAGCGGCATCAGAATCATCATAAAGATTTCGAAGGCACTGAAGTCGATTTTCGAACCGGCCACGCCAAGTGTATGGATCATTGTCACAATCACCCCAAGTACTGACGCGATGAACAAATAGTACGCAGCTGACTTCCTGAGCATAAGCAGCAGGCAGCCAAAAGCGCCGCCGATTACGGCTATCGCGAAACCGGCGGTGGCCCATGCGGGTCGGCCTTCGATGATTGCGCGGTGCGACTCGGGATATGAAGCAACCGCGTTTGGATTCATCTGCACGAAGAAATTTATGACACCCATAACATTCCAAATCAGCGCGACAACGCCGATTGCCCAGAAACTCCAGTGAACACCACCTACGGTCTCATCGTTCATCGCATTACTCTATACCTTGTGAGGCAATCGACACTTTTGCCACATAACCTCCGCATCAGCGGCAAAATGCGAGCGCGACGAGTACTTTGTCCGGCCGCATGCGCGTGTTAAATGCCTTTACTAGACTTGCCGGATGATACTTGTGACCTAAGCTCAACTGTGTTGCCTTCTGGATCTTTGATATATATTGACTTTCCAATTCCCTGTGCGCCATATCGAGCATCAAAATCCCCTGCGTTAATACCATGTGACAATAATTTTTTCTTGATATCATTTTCTGAAATAGGTTTCAGCTGAAGACAAAAATGATCCAGATTATTTTCAGTTTTGGTCGGGGCGCCACCGCCCATCTTTCCTAGACGGCTATCAACTTCAACTAGATCAATCAAAGCGTTTCCGGCGCGTAATTGAGTTAGCCCCATTTCAATTGAAGTTTCTCTTTCAACTGTACAGCCCAAAACATCGCAATAAAAATCAAGCATGTCTTTTAGCTTCGTTGTTCGTAAAACTATATGATCGATTCCCGCTATTTCCATTACTTAATCTGCTCCCCCAAAGTGCAATTTCATACTGGTGGAATTTAATCGGGATAGGGGGATGCCTCACGGCATCCCTCCTCCCACACCACCGGGCATACGGGTCACGTACCACGGCGGTTCGGTCGATTGAGTCAGATTGCTCATTGATACACACTCGGCAGACCTAGCCCAGCAAAGTATTTATTCGGTAAAGCATAATACAATGCCGGACTTTTACTTAGTCGCCAAGGCCCATGTGCAGACTTGCAGGTATTCCAGGCAAGCTGCCGCTCAACACCTCGTCTGCGTAGCTCACGATAACCGCGTCGCCCCCACTGTTTCCAAAGGTAACTCCGCAGTCGCCGTCGTATCCATTTATCGATATCTCGCAATGGCGAGACCACTTCCGCCAGCTGAAAATACGCTTTCCAACCGTGGAGGTACTTTCTCAGTTCCGCGATAATCGTATGGATGGTTCGACCTCGTGTTCTAACGCTGATGCTTCGTACTTTCTGTTTGAAGGCCGTTAACGCCTTGCCGCTCACCTTGAGTCGTTGGTCTTTCGGACTCATAGTAAAGCCAAGAAAGCATCGTCGCCAAGGCCGATCAACGGCGCTTTTGGCATCGTTGATCGTTAGTTTGAGTGTCGCGTGCAGGAACCGTTTCAGGTTGCCCAGCACACGATCACCCGCGCGTTTGCTTCTGACATAGATGTTGCAATCATCCGCGTAGCGCACAAAACAATGACCTCGCGCTTCCAGTGTTTTATCCAGTTCATCCAGTAGCAGGTTAGCCAATAGCGGCGATAATGGCCCGCCTTGAGGTGTCCCTGCCCGGTTCGCGTTCCGTTTGCCGTTGATGCTGATATCCGATTTAAGTATACGGTTAATCAGTATCAAAACATGCCGGTCTTCGATCCGTCGCTTGATGCGTTGCAGGAGGATGTCATGGTTTACACTGTCGAAGAACTTCTCTAAATCCATATCCACCGTCCAGCAGTAGCCTTCACGCACATAGTGTTGTGCTTGGCGCACCGCTTGATGGGCGGATCGTTTCGGACGAAATCCAAAACTGAATTCGGAGAAGCTGTCATCCCATTCACGTTGCAAGAGCTGTAACAACGCTTGTTGGATGAAACGATCAATGACGGCAGGAACACCCAAGTGTCTTTTGCCACCATTCGGTTTGGGTATGCTGATACGCCGCACCGCTTGGGGACGATAAGTGCCCGTGCGTAATTGATCTTTGAGGGTGAGCCAATGGTGTTTGAGGTAAACCGGGAGTTGTTCGACGGTCATGCCATCGACCCCCGGTGCACCTTTATTGCGTATCACTTGCTTCAGAGCACGTCTTAGATTGTCCCGTTCTAATACCTGTTCCATGAGCGATATAACCGGAGTGTCTTCTTTGTTGACGCCAACCCCTGGTTCATCGGGTCTGATGCAATCCAAGGGTTCCGTTAACATTGACTGCTCCTCTCGTTTATTCTCAATTTCCATCGAGAGACCGTTCGGACCTTCATGATAAAACGTTGCAGATTGGCTTATCTGTTTCTCTGTCTTTCAACATTGAGTGCCTAAATAGCCTCACCTGTTGTTATCACTAGTACGTCCTATGCTGACTTCTGCCCGCGGATCACATGAAATTGCTTCCATGTCAGTCCATCCCTGAACCACAGACAGATCTCCCGGGGTAAGACACAAAACTGTCGTTGCGTAAACGCCGAATTTATAAAACGTATCCCAATTGCAGATGGAAGACTTCGTGGTCACGTGCCCACTCGTCTCAGATACGTCACACCTCATATCCGGTTCTTGTTCATCGCCCCGCAACTTTGGATTGGGCTTCCTTCAGCTATCACCTCGCGGCGATAACCTTGCCCTTCTCCTAGCCTTCGGCTCTGCGATGACCTGGCAAGAGGACTTCCACCTCTCTAGTTTTGCGCCATGCCCGGCACACACGTCTGAATTGAGCGGCGCGCGTCTCTTGCGCGTCCGGCCCCGAAGGGGCGAACTCGAATGATTTGTTATAAGGCATTTACCCCCTCAAAGAACACCT
>CAMYNX010000029.1:0-1648 GCA_947259875.1 uncultured Gammaproteobacteria bacterium
TATGACGTTAATCGAATGGCGGGACGAGCTCCAGGTTGGGATTCCGGAAGTGGATGACGATCACCGCGCGCTCGTTGACCTCATCAACCGTCTTTATGCGCAACTCAAGGCGGGTCAGTCCGCGGCCACCATTGTGGATTTTCTTGGTGAACTGTATGCGAGTGTGGCGAAACACTTCGCCAGCGAAGAGGAGATCATGAAATCCCACGAGTACACCTACTACGAGGAGCACGCGGCCGAACACAAGCAACTGCTCGATGACATCTGCAACATGATCGATGACTATCAGGATGGTGTGCTCAACGATGACCAACAGATGGCTGATCGACTCGACGACTGGTTTTGTATTCATTTCAAAACCCAGGATGTGCGCCTGCATGAATTGTCAAAGCAGACCACGAGCCGAGGATTGCTACAGGATAGCCCCTGAGGATCATCGTTGAATAATGGTTCAACCACATGCGCGTAGTGACGGTCATTTGACCCTCACCGCATTATCGTAGCGAATCATCGATTTCAATGCCGTGTACGCCGGAAATATATAAATATTCGTCGATAACCACACCGAGAGGACAATCGTTTGGAAACGAAAATTAAACGCGATTACCATCAATCGGCATACCGACAATCGCTGCGAACCTTGTGGATTGCGATCGTGTCGCTCACCATAACGGCACTGATATCGGGCTGCGGGAATTCAAGCGACACTAAACAAATCACTTCCACGGTATCGACTGCACCCACATCGTCCACCGCCACTCCTAAACAGATCGCTAGTATTCCCAAAGACATGGTTGAAATAAGTCATGCCAGCAATCCACAGAGCACGACTGCAAGCAGTAAACCGACTACCGCAAACTTGGGCGCCGAAGCGGAACAACTGAGAACGAGCCGTTTATTGCATGACGCGGACCGAACATCTTCAGCATTCAGGGTTATCGGACCACACACGAAAAATGTTGTCGCTTTGTATCAATTTTTTGAGGCCGCCGGCTGGAATGATGTTCTCGACGGATTGACGATGAAATCCTGTCCCGACGGATATGAGTTCTTTTGCCAGACTCGCGGTATGTTTGTAGAGTTTTATCAGAAATCGGGAGGTGACGTTAATGCACTCGTAGAGTTCAGCAGAAATATGGATCTCAGGGAACATTTTTATCGCCTCGCGTCTGCCGCCGATATATACCAAGCGCAATATCAGCCATTGTCTGGCCAAGCCTCGAATAATTAAGCTCTAAATACTAATTGGTCTGCGTGTTTGTTGTTTGAGGCATTGATGAACCAGCACAACTCACGCTCAACACGCCGTTACATCGCGATTATGAGTGTCTTTTTGCTCGGCCTGTGGGTTTCTCAAAGTTACGGGCAACAGAAAGGACGCGTCACCAGCAATTCAGATATCACGTCTCCGCAACAGGAATTCATCAGCTCTGCGGACGTTCTCGCGCGCGTCGAGCTACTCAGAGACGAACTGGATCTCATTCGCCAAGAAATGGGCAATTCGCCGCCGGTCCGGCTGGAAATCAGTGTTCGCGGTGCGGCGCCGCGGGAAACCTATTTTCATGCCTATACCCTGTCAGACAAAGCCCATAGGTTGGCATTTGAATTTACCGGTCGTCCCGAGCGACCGCTGGGTATTTTGCTTAGC
>CAMYNX010000029.1:1694-24248 GCA_947259875.1 uncultured Gammaproteobacteria bacterium
TCTACGATGCAAAGAACGCCTTGGCTATTAAAGAGACCGCCAAAGAAAATCGCTACGACCCGAGCACTGGTTCGAGCCAGGTCTTGGATGCCATCATTCAAGCGAATCGTGAGTTGAACAATATCCTGTATCAACCGTATTCGCCGCTGGATGTGTATGAGCAGACTTCGCTATCGATTAATTTCGCGACACGGCTTCTCGAGCAATTCGCCGGCAGCACGCCGGTCCCCGCGGCGCCCGGGTTCCAACGCCGTAAAAAACATGCGGATGTCTTTCACCAACTCGTTCAGCTTTTCGACGACATTTACGAGATCGCGCGTGCTTCCGGGGAATCCACACTAGACCTCAAGGTCCGATCCACCGCTGCGAATTCTATTACGCCGAGCGACGTCTACGATATCGCGAAAATGGTGCTTGCAGAATTGGCCTATTTTTACAGTCTGCTGAAGGATCCCGAACCCGTGGATGAACCCCAATATCCCCGCAATCGGGTACTGCCGTCCCACGTATACCAGCAGGTTGGCATACTCAAGGCTCAGTTAGCGCAATTGAAAACACTCGCCGCTAAGCATCCCAATTGGTTAGAAAGAAAATGAATATCGCATTAAAAGACGAGGTCAAGGGATACGTCTATGAAACATGATCGTCGCGTGACCGGCGCCTTCGTGCTCATCTACATTATGCTATTTGCCGCAGGCACTCATACCGCGCGAGCCGCATCGCCCTTGATGTCCCAAGATTGGGCAGCGCAGGCTTGTGAGGCCTGGAATGCCGAACCGATTTTGACCGATGGTCTGATCGACTCAGGGTGGATAAAAAATGATGCTGCCCGCGGATATAAAATCATTCAACTCTATCGTTCGGATTGCCGCGAGAGCCCGCGCGCACAAATACGTATCAGCATTCAAAATGACATGGCCAAATGCGTGTATGGAGGCGGTGTTGATAAGGAGCTGGATCTCAATGTGGACTACATCATGTACGCGGAAACCGGTCGCTGGGTAGAAATGGGCCGCGGCGCGTATGGTCCGATGCGCGGCATGTTGTTTGGACGCTTAAAGTTCGAGGGACCAAAATGGGAGGCGATGAAAAATATGGGTCCGTTTCGCAATTTTCTTCTGCTGATTGGGAAAGTCCCCAGTGACGTCGACAGCTGTCCCTAGGCACCAAGGATCCTTCCCCTATTCTTGCCTAGCAGTATCGAGTACAAATGTCGTCATTTCATAGAAGTGACTTGCGGGTCTCTCCAGTGCATACCATGAATAGGGGCGGGACTATCAACTCCAAAGATCGCGTCCCATACGAATAGCCGATTCATGCGCACAATAATAACCGGCAACAACCCCGATTTTACGGTATCCTAATTTTTCATAGAACCACAATGCGTGTTTATTGTTGGCGCGCAATTCCAAATAGATCATCGGCGTCCCCGCAACAAGGGCAGAATCCTCTAACCATCCAATCAATCGCCGCCCCACACCCCGGCGTTGATAGGCCGGTTTTACGGCTAGAAGCTTCAGATGTGCCTCTGCATCGTCGTATGACATTACGGCAAAACCGATCGGCTGCGCTGCAACCGTTGCCAACAACACTACCGCATTTGAGTCTTGGATGTGCCGGGTAATGCGTGAAGGCGTCCACGACCACCCCAATCCGCATTCGATTAGATCACGTGACATGGTAGAGACCGTTAACGCGTCGGCGATCTGTGCCAACTTGAAATCTATTGTCCTGAGATCTTTCAATTCGTATGTTTTTGCTAATGTGTATTCGTAGGAACACATACATTCAAGTGCGACTGCCCACAAATTGCAGCATCAACCGATATGGGGTGAGCTACATCGGCCTTTCTCCAAACCGATTACCCATGTTCTCATTGCTGCGGTCTGCAGCAGGCGGCCTGGGGCAGGCTCAATTGTCCCATAACAACTCAAATTCGACATCAGGGTCAAGTATGAATGACCTTTGGACTCGCTAATTGATGACCGAAACTAGCGTATTTGGCCGCCTTGACTTATGTTAGAGGACTTTTCAGTTTGAAGTTTCCGCTCTAGACTCAGTTCCATGAGAACAAGTATAACCCTACTAGTTGGCCTTATTGTCATCGCGGTATTTGCCATCGATTGGTACTGGAGCACTCACAAATCTACCGCGTTGGTTCCGTCGGTTGAGAGCTGGAACCATAATCCGCAATCCGATCAACGCTCTGTTGGTGCGCTCGCCGTCAACGAAAACCATCCATTGCCAGCCCCGGCTGCTGTGAATAGCTCCAACCGGGAGCGGGCCCGTGATGTGTTTGACCGGCTTCTGGCGAACCGGCAGTTCTCGAAAGCCATCGAGCTATATCAAGACATCTATACGCATTACGACGAGTCGGTCAGTAGCCATTTGCGTAATGTGCTGTTCGAAAAGTCCGCTGAATTGGCCAAACTCGATCTAGAACGCGCGGCGCAATTGCTCACCAGCTACGTGCAGGTATTTTATCGTGATGTCGATGCATTGCTGAGATTGGCGAAAATCCACGAACAACAGCAAGACTACCAGCAATCGCTGTTACGGTTACAAGAGGCTTATGCAGCGGCTCATACCCAAGTAGACCTAGAACATATTCAGTCGCGTATTGACCGTGTTATTGGTGATTTCACACAAACACTGGCGAAAAGTAAGGATCATAACGGACTGGTATCGCTGTATCGCGCAATGATTGAACGACAACCTAATCACGCCCCCTATTACCTGGCGCTGGCCCAAGCGCATATGGCGGCTGACAGCCCCCAGGCTGCATTGACCGCACTTCGTTACATTGAGTACGACAGTCAAGTGGGGATTCAAGCGCGGGAGATGATCGCGAATCTCGATGACATTGGCGGGGATTCCCTCTCCGACCAAAAATTATCGGCCGTACCTCTGATCCCTACAGGTAAACACTTCGTTGTAAATGCACAAATCAATGGCCTCCCCGTCAAGCTCATGCTCGATACTGGGGCATCGATTACAGTAATAAAGTCTGAATTGGTACACACCGCCGGCATCCCTGTTGATCGCTCACACATCGTCACCTTGACAACTGCGAACGGGCGGGCGCACGCGCCAATAGCACACCTCAACCAGATACAATTGGGAAATCAGATCGTCACGCGTTTCAAAGTGGTGGTTCTCGATCTAGAGGAGCTCACCGGCGTGGATGGTCTGCTCGGTATGGATTTTCTGGGCCGTTACCGCTTCACGATAGACCGTGAGCACAATTCATTGGTATTGAATAAGTAACGCGAAGCGGTTTGTGAGATAACTTCTTTTTTCGGCAAAGTCCGCATAAAACTGACACCCTCTTCCAACCATTTTCGCAATGAACTGTCTCGGCAGGTATCAGCATGTCCTACGCACACGACTAACTCGTTGCCGTATGGCATTGCTAGTTTGCATTAACCACCCGGGTTATCGTTTACATCATCAACTAACAAATCCTTGTCTATCCCGTAACCTGACACGAGTTCCGTTGTTAGAAGTTCTACATTCTCGAAATGAATACCGTGAACACCTTTTGCGCGTGGATATTCCAGCTTTTCTTTCCGGTCATCGATATACAGACACTTGGCTGGATCAGTCCCAATTTCTGTCAGCGCGATGTCATATAGAATTCCATCATCTTTGACGTATCCTTGCTCGTCAGAGAAGACACATACGCGGAAAACATGCTGAAACTTTCTGCGAACGTCTTTGGTTAGTTCCGGGGTACTGTCCGAGATTAGACACAAGTCATATTCCAACGATAACTGCTCTAACAGAATAATCATTCTTGTCACCGGTGCATTGCATGCGACCAGTTGTCGAGACATAAAAGCTATATCAGCCTCAATCCCAATTTCCTGAAACTTTGCAAAAAATTGCTGCTTGCTTATCTTGCCCCGCAAATACTGATCAAAATGCTCGCCCTGAAACAACCGGTCCACTTCGCTAATGTCCAATCCATAGCAGGCGCTCGCCCAGGTACTAAAACAGTGGGATCTCTTGGTCTCGGTGATGACGCCGCCGTAATCGAAAATTATGGTTTCAATCACGAGAATCTTTCACTCCAATGATGAATTACGATCCTCATATGTCCCATTCCCCCGCTAAGATTCGCGGCAGCAGTGGTTTCAAGATTCGGTAGGTCGCCCCCCACAACCGGTATTCGCCAATAATATAGAACGGAACTCGGTACGGCTTCGGCCAGTGTAGAAACATCATCATCTCTTCGCCATGCCTGTCAGCATGCACCAAGTCGGCGAGACGCGTGTCGATGACCTCCGAAACCTCCTCCACCTCTGGCAACCATGCAATAGGAGCCACGATACTCGCCAAAAACGGATATAGCCGGAAATTCGAAGTCATGGTGTCGACACAGGGCAACGATTCCAATACCGTCACGCCCTCGGGTAACAACCCGATTTCCTCTTGGGCCTCCCGCAGTGCGGTAGCGAGCATCGTGGTATCTCCACTATCGTGCTTGCCGCCGGGAAAGGCGAGCTGTCCACCGTGAATACCACGCTCCGAACGTCGAATCAAAATCAACCGCAGGTCGCCTTCATCATCACGATACACCGGGATAAGTACACCCGCCTCCGTTCTTGTAATATCTGAACCGCTCATGACCTGAACAAAACTCAATGTAACTTTTAAATTTCTACCCAATCAGAAAACTTGTACTCGTTAATGTGTCATCACAATCACCATGCTAAAGCAGCATAACCGCAGAGGCGGCAAAGAATAGAAATATCGCAAATATGCGCTGTAACAAAACATCGTCAACACGGTGCGCAAGACGTACCCCCAGCGGCCCAACTATGGCGACAACAATCGCCATCACCGCAAATGCTGGGAGATAAACAAACCCAAAAGTGTACGGCGGCAGCCCTGGATCGAGCCACCCGGCGCTGACGTATCCCACGGTACCGAATAAGGAGTAGAACCCCGCAGCCGCAGTGGAGGTTCCAACGACAGTCTTCATCGGCAGTTCAAACCGCAATAGATAAGGAATCGCAAAAATACCGGATGCAATGCCGGCCACACTGCTGCATACACCGATAACAAAGAGTACCGCGAGAATTTCGACTCGATGGGTAGAAATGTCGCGATTCGATTCTACTTTTCTCGAGTTGGATACCAATAAAAATATCGCAACAATGGTGATTACGAGAGCCAAATAAGCTCTAAGCACATGGGTCGGCAACCAAAGGCTAAGCCAAGGGCCGGCGAGCGCACCAAAAAGGTAGGGGAAAATGGAAAGTCTGAGCAACGACTTATTGACTCGGCCAAACCGGTGCTGCGCAAGGGCCGCGAAGAATGCGCCCACTGCCATTGTCGCCATCGTCGTGCCGGTGGCGAGACGTAACGCATGTTCACCCGCGAGCACCTTTGGAAACACGACGGCCAACGTTGGCATGATCACCAGCGCGTTCCCGGTACCAAGGATACCGACTAATAAACCGCCAACTGCGGCGGCAAGTACATATAAAAAGAATGTCAATTTCTCAATTAGAACGAATATGCGGTCATCAGCTGTAACGCATAAATCACACCCAGGGCCAGCGATACAAGATCACCGAAAAAGCTTGGCATAGAATATCCCGACCATCGAGAATCCCAGCATAATTTTTACGGCGATCCCTATGACCAGCTCCATCGTCGCTCCTAGACCTGTGACCCGTCTGAAGAATATTGTGCCAAGAACCTGTTGTGGTGGGATCGAAAAACCGCCGATGCATTTTTTATGAATCCGCTTAATCTCTTAACGTTCCTTTCATAATTAATTGGCCCCCTGTCTTATCCATTCTTTAAGCAAGTTCACTTGTTGTTGAGACAAACGTTCACCATTCGGAGGCATTTGCATCCGTCGTTGACGTGCCTTGGTGAGCGAATACATCAACCATCCCTTATCGGGCGAGCCTGGCACAATCGCCGGTCCCGAGTTGCCACCTTTGAATATCGCATCGATAGAATCCAACCGAAGACCGCCGTCCGGAAACCAACCGCTATGACATTCCACACAATGCTTTTTCAACAACGGGCGTATATCTTGTGAATAAGTCACGATCTGCACCTTCGCCTTGGGATCATCCGCAAACACGTAATCCACGTGTAACAGCGCAGAAACACTGCATATAATTATTAGGAGTGGAATTACGGAACGAAAGAAATGTGTCAACTTCCCAGACATAAATACTTCGTGCGGTGTAGCGGCAATAATACAAGTGGATGCCGGGTACGTAACACTACCACTTTATTCTTATACCAAACCCGCCTGCTTCGTGTCTTTAATACAGACTCACGACGTTGCGATCTTTCGAGTCGTGGATCGCGGACCGGTCTGCCAAATTCGAATTATCAAGCTGCGGACGGATGCCATCCGGCGTCGGCCCAAAGCTCACCACTCACCGCCGAATTACTGATCATGAAACATATAGCATCCGCGATTTCTTCGGGCCTAATCAGTCGGCCAAGCTGGGTATCGGGAAGCACATATTTATTGATGTACTCTTCGCCGAGGGCCCTGACCATCGGCGTATCGGTAAATCCCGGGTGGATCACGCCACACCGGATGCCGTAGTAAATTGATTCCTTCGTCATGGTGGCCGCCGCGCCTTCCAAGCCCGCCTTCGACGACGCATAGGCGATCTGCCCCTTGTTCCCCTGCGATGACACAGAACCGATGAAGATCACCGTTCCCTGCACGCCTTCAGCCGGATCCCAGCGTCTCATATGCCGGCGATAGCGGTAGTCGGCAATGCGCGAGACCGCTTCAAGCGCCCAATATATGGGAGCAATCAGATCAACCTCGGTGACGAGACGAAACGCCTCTTCCGAATAAATTTCGACTTCATCCGTTTGTTTGTCGATTTTTACCGCCAAGGCGTCACGTGTGAGCCCCGCTGCCGGCACACAAATGCTCACTACACCATATTGTTCGCACACCTGGTCGTAAACATGCTTGCGGAAATCACGATCGGTGACGTCCCCATGAAACGGTATCCCGACTTTGCCGCCGACACCTTTATTAATCTGCTCGGCGATGTCCGCCACTTCCTCATTCATATCGACGAGGCCTATGGTCTTGGCACCCCGTTGCGCGAGTTCGAACGCCAGTGCGCGGCCAATACCGCTGGCAGCGCCGGTTATCATCGCTACTTTGTGGTTGATAAGCATGTTTTCCGCCTCAGATTAGGTCCCCAGTTTCGGTTTTCTCGTCATTCAATCAATCAAGATCGAACGTACATGCCCTCTTGTACATATAAATGATATACTGTTTTTTTGTGCAGTGCAACATATTTTGCTCACGGTAATCATCGCGTAGAGTTAAATAACGCATATGGATCATACGGTTAGGACACATGCCGCGGGGAAAACCGTTCGCGGTGTGTGCCTAGATTACGTGGCTGAGTTTCACGCCTCTGGTGAAACCTACCGGAAGTAACTCTTAGGTGTGATGGTTGTCCCTCACCCAACAAAAAACATCACGAGTGTCACATTGATGAGAAACGCGTCAGGGTTATCGCCAGACTCACCGGCGACCATAACTGTGGCGGTAAAATTCAAACAGTGTCAATGACTCGATAGATGCAGGATATTAAAATGAACGGGATGGTCTTTACCGTTATCGACCATGCTCGGGGCAAAACTGGCCAACCATAACCGGGTTGATTAACGCCAGAGTCTGGCAACGTTTCTTGCGCAAACTGCCGAAATGCCGGATCCAAACAGATTGTGCTTTTATATTCATAGATTCCACCGCTGCTGTGGCCGCTTTACGAGTTGGATAGCTACCGAATAATAGATACCACCAATCCTCGCCGTTTTGTTTCGTTCTGAACACTTTCACTTTACCCTGTAGTTCTCGTTTCGCAATGTAAACTTCCAAATCCGATCTGCTCGAGCTACTGATCAACTGCACGGTAAAAAATTCTGGCGGCTCACTGAACAACCAGGCATTGCCATCTGTTGAATCAAGTCCCTGCTGCGTTCCGGGAGAGTTGGATGAGTGTACCGGTAGCGTTCGTTTAGCTTCGATCACGAGCCCCTCAACAACGCTTGGCGGCGCGGTTTTAGTCTCCCCACGCACAGAATTGGTGATCCGTGCGGGTTTATTGGGTAACGACGCAACTTCTGACTCAAGCACCTTCAGTAACTTCAGCGCGCGCGCATCGTTGCTTCTGGCTGCTCTGCGTATCCAGATTAAAGCCTGTTGATGATCTTGATTAATCCCAATTCCCCGAAAATAGGCGAATCCAAGATTATATTGTGCCCGTACGTGACCATTCTCAGCGGCTTTGTGCCACCAGTAGATCGCTTGCACAAGGTCTTTTTTGACACCGTCACCGTTCAGGTATAGATGAGCAAGATTGTATTGAGCATCGATGTGATTTTGCTGCGCTGCTTCGTGGTACCAAAAAAACGCCTTTTCATAATTTCGCGGCACCCCCGCTCCATCGCTGTGTAACAACCCTAACACAAACTGCGCTTCCGTATCCCCGTTGCGAGCAAGCCGTTCCCAAGTTTCAGGATCATGGAGCAAAGGCCCATGTTTCTGTTCTTGCGTGTGCTCAGACTCCCGATCAGCAATCACATTAACCGGATACACCCATCCCAACGAGACCAGAATGATTGCGCCCAATACAATCAAAACACGAATTACGAAATGTCTGTACATGGCCACTCTTAAGAGACTGGTGTATTTAGCTACGGAACAAGACAACTTGCAAATTTGGGACCAACAATCACCTCGAGTCATTCACTAATATAAGACCCGATTATAGGATGTTTCAACCCGGGCCACCTGTTAACGGTTGCCACGATGCTCCCGAGCATGAGTAATCTGATTGCGGCCGGCACTTTTTGCGCGGTAAAGCGCTTCATCTGCCGCTGCCAGGAGTCCTTCCTCATTACTGCCATGAAAAGGTATTTAACCAAATACTGAATTTTTCGACAATCGCATCTTTAAGCACCAAATCACCACCGCTTTAGATCTGATGACGTATTGTTCGACCTGCCGCAAGCATGGGTGAGGTCATCGCCGGAGTGTATCGAGCGCGGATATTGCATTAAGGATCCCGGATGATGGCGCCAAGATTTGTTCTGCGCATAGTTCCCCTGCTGTGCGGGGACAAGCGCCGCGCTGGGGCGACATCCATAGCCGTAGCTATGGGTAGAGTGAAGCGTAAGTGCAGGCGTTCGCGACCAAGCCAGGGCCGGGATCGCACCGCGACTATTCTCGCTAAATAACCTGGAGACTCGTATGTTGCCATTTCATTTAAGTGACACTGCGAAGGTCTTAGCTGGGCGCGATGAACAGTCGCGAGACGGTACACAACGACGTGCTCAACTCGGCAGACAATGTCTTGGATACTCGCCATGGTGAGCTATTCAGGCCGTGGATTGTGCGCATGTCGGCGCGACTATCGGGCCCGGTTTTATTGTTGGTGGTAAATGGATTGATTAATAAGTACATACTAATATACTAAACTACCGCGCCGCGTGACCTGGGGTCCGGTATAAACCGGTTTAATTTGATCTACGTCATGGTTGCTGAACAATGTGCGCGACATTATTGATAATACGAACCATTATCATTTACATATAGGACCACTACAACTCCGCTAATGACATTGGAACAATTATCCATCGGTGACCGGGCACGCATTATTGCGGTGGAAGGAAGCGATTCGATGCGATCACGGATGTTTGCCCTGGGACTCCGGCACGGTCGTGAGGTCGCGATGATCCGTAAGGCGACCTTCAACGGTCCGTTGCAAGTGCGCGTCGGCAGCACTGATTTGATTATTCGCCGCCGAGAAGCCCGCCGAGTTCGATTGACCCAAGCGTAAAGCGGGGTATTAGGCGCCGTCGCCCCGAGGCTGAGTTATGAAACGCGTTGCTATAATCCGCATGCCAAACACCGGCAAATCTACGCTGTTTAACCGCGTGACCGGAGCAAACGCACGGATCGGAAACTGGCCTGGGATTACTGTCGATCTTCTGTCCGCACGGATCCTGCTGGGTGCTGCGATGGTCGAAGTCGTTGATTTACCCGGGATCTATAACCTGCACGGGTACAGTGAAGACGAACAGGTCGCCCGCCACTTTCTGGAATATGCCCCCGTAAATCTCATCGTTGCGGTAGTGAACGCAGCCCAGCTCGACAGGCAATTGTCCCTGATACTGCAATTATCCGAACTCGATCTTCCTATGCTCGTAGTGCTGAATATGTCTGATGAGGTACAACGACTGGGAATTCAGATCGATTGTAATAAGCTCCAAGATGCGCTGGGTTACCCAATTTTGCGAGTAAGCGCCAAGTATGGTCACGGCATCCAACGTTTCTTGAAGCTGATGAAACAGCAATTAGAAAACAGTGAACAGACCACCGCACCGGCCTGCGCATTTGGCCATGATGACGACCTTGAGGTCAGACTGGAGAAACTGGTCAGTAATGCAGTGCGTATGCCGCTTACAGTGACCGATCAACTGACGTAACACATTGACCGTGTGCTGCTCCACCCAAGACTGGGGCTGCCGTTGTTTTTTCTCACTATGTATCTGATGTTCGAAGCCGTGTATACATTGGGAACACCGCTGCAGGAAGCGATGGCGTTTCTGTTAGAACAAGCGAAAGTCCATTGGATTGAGCCATTTCTAATATCCACGCACAATATATTGCGGAGTTTTCTGCTCGAAGGCATCTATGCTGGGATCGGAACCGTGCTTTCACCCTTACCTATCATTCTGCTTTTCTTCTTGTTCATGGGCATTGTCAAAAACAGTGGTTATTTGTCACGAGCCGCCTTTTTGATCGACGCATTCATGTCACGCCTGGGTCTGGATGGACGTGCCTTTGTCATGCAGCTCATGGGTTTTGGCTGCAATGTCCCTGCGCTCATGGGTACCCGCATTATGCGCTCCCGTGGGCTGCAATTACTGACCATGCTGATCATCCCGTTCTCATTGTGCTCGGCCCAATTACAGGTATTTGTGTTTGTGACCACCGCGGTGTTCTCACCCCGAGCCGCACCTATTGTCTTGTTTAGCTTATACGTAATGTCTTTTTTTGCCGCCTTTGTCACCGCAGCGTTGTATCGCAGACGGCTGCCAAATACCGAGCCACTACTGCTCGAACTTCCGCCATACCGCTTTCCCACACCGCGGCAGATGGTTGCTGACGGTTGGCGCGAAGCGCGTCACTTCGTGAGGACCGCCAGCGGTTTTATTCTATTCGGCGTCGTGACAGTATGGTTTCTGACCCATTACCCATTCGATGCCGATGCGGTAAGCGCCGAAACCCTAGCTGGGCACTTGACACAATGGCTGACACCATTGCTCGCTCCAATTGGCATAGATCAGTTGATGAGCCTCGCATTGGTGTTCGGGTTCATCGCCAAGGAAGTGGTCATTGGCGCCTTGCCGGTGATCTATGGCGCCGGAGAGCAGTCTTTGGCAGTAATGATCGCTGCCCAATATAATTGGGTCCAGGCCTACAGCTTCATGCTGTTTGTGCTGATATATACTCCCTGCCTATCAACCGTTGCGGTGTTGAGACAGGAATCCAAGAGTTGGCGCTTCACCGCCTTGGCCGTGCTTTGGCCTTTGTTCCTGGCCTGGTTAGTGAGTTTTACGTTTTATCAGTTGGCGACATTTGTTATGAGCCTCTGACCGCAAGCCACAGTGATGATGTTAAGACGCAAGATTGACTAGCTTGAACGCGAATCAAAGACAGCACGTACGTCAACGTTGCGGTATTGGTATAACGTATCGGCATAAGTTTAGCCGTCCGCAGACATTCGGATATTGCTGGTACTCAACTAGCCGATACTGTTTGTTTTAACCGGACTGATTATCGAGTATGGTGTACACACAGACAGTCATTGCACTGAATTAGAAACAAATAAGATATTTGATTTTTAGTTGCGCCGACACCATAGAGGTCACAGCTTATCGTAACGTCAACGCAATGGAGTTATCTTAACTGGGGTCTAAAACCATGAATTCATATAAACAGATTCTTTTATCCACCGATTTCTCGAAACCAAGCGAAATTGCAGCAGCGCGAGCCATGAACCTAGCGAAATGCTACGATTCTCAGTTAATCGTGATCCACGTTGTAGATTACGTCCCGCCAGGCTACGCCGCCGCAGAATTGCCACGATCCCTCGCTTCGGAGGACCTACTGGTCGAGCGGGCGCGCGACCACCTCAAAAAATGGATTGACGATAATGAACTGGGCGATTGTCAACAGGTTGTAAAAGCCGGTTCACCGAAGCGCGCGATCGTGTCCGTTGCCCATGACTCCGCAGTGGATCTCATCGTGATGGGCACTCACGGCGAAAAGGGTTTCGCAAGATTACTCGGATCGACAACCCAGGCCGTAATGCATGACGCTGAGTGCGACGTGCTCGCAGTGCGTGTTAAATCCTAATCTGATTTTATGCGAGAAAAACTAGTACTAACCCGTATATTATCGTCCTCGAAACAATTTACGCAGCATAACCAACCAGGTGGTAAATGCGCCGGTGATGCCAACGACCTCAATGACGCCCTAAGAGAAAATCTCACGCACCGGGATCGTATTCGTTCTCACGCAGCTTAGCTTGCGCCGCCGCCAACCGTGCAATCGGAACTCGTAACGGTGAACAAGAGACGTAATCGAGACCCGCGTGGTGTAAGAACCGGATGGAATCAGGATCCCCGCCCTGCTCGCCGCAAATCCCGACGATCAAATCCGGGCGGCTCTCGCGGCCCCATGTCACCGTAGTACTAATGAGTTGGCCTAGCCCTTTTACGTCCAACACCTCAAATGGATTATCTTGGAGGATGAGGGTATCGTTGTAGAAAGGCAGAAACTTGTTTTCCGCATCTTCCCGAGAGAACGAAAATGTTGCCTGAGTAAGATCGTTGGTTCCAAAGGAAAAGAACTCAGCCACCTCCGCCAGGTTACGCGCGCGCATGCAGGCGCGTACGACTTCTATCATCGTACCAAACTTGAAATTGAGTTTGACTCCATATTGTTGTTCTACCGCCGGCGAGATTTCATCTACATAGACTTTTACCCGCAGTAACTCCTGGGCAGTACATACCTGCGGTACCATGATCTCCGGATGGATATCGACGCCGTCCTTGATGCACTCCGCAGCCGCTTCGAGTATCGCCCGTATTTGCATCTTATAGATTTCAGGAAAGGTGATCCCCAGTCGCACGCCGCGATGTCCGAGCATCGGATTGATCTCCGACAATTCCCGAACCTTTTGCAGCATCATTTGCTTGCGTGCGATGACCCGATCGACATGTTGCGGTCCGCCCTCGCGGAGAAAATCCGGTAACACCTCTCCGCTCACTGTCTCCGGACTCATCGTGCGTAGAGATTGCATAAAGGTGCTCATACCTTGCAGATTCGCGCGTAGTTGGCCGAGACTAACCAGTTCTTCCTCCAGTTCACGCTCGGTAGGTAAAAACTCATGGATCGGGGGATCTAAAAGACGAACCGTGACCGGATACGGAGACATGATCTTGAACAATGACATGAAGTCAGCACGTTGAATCGGAAGCAATTCCTCTAATGCCTGCTCACGCTTGTCCGGACCCTCTGCAAGAATCATCTCGAGAACTAGCGGTAAACGCTCCTGGGCATTGAACATGCGCTCGGTTCGGCACAGGCCGATACCCTTAGCACCAAGCTCTTTGGCACGTTGCGCTGCCTCCGGGGTATCGGCATTAGCCAGCACTTGTAAACGCGCAATCCCGTCCGCCCAATCCAGTAACCTTTGAAGCTCGTCCGTATAATCTGCCGAAACGGTGGGAATCTCCCCGTTAAACACCTCGCCTGTCCCTCCGTCGATAGTAATCACATCACCTTCGTGGAGCATTTGCTCACCGACGCGTGCCTCCCGTACACGTACGTCGACCATGATGTCCCCCGCACCCGCCACACACGGTTTGCCCATGCCGCGCGCCACCACTGCCGCATGTGAGGTCTTGCCCCCGCGGCTGGTCAACACTCCTTCGGCGGCGAAGAACCCATGAATGTCCTCTGGTTTGGTTTCCTCACGCACCAAGATGAGCTTGTGCCCATCTTTTGCTAGCAATTCGGCGCGGTCCGCATCAAACACGACTTGACCTGTCGCGGCGCCTGGTGAGGCCGGCAAACCCGTAGCGATGGGCGTCGCATTGTGCGTGGGATCGAGCCGGGGATGCAGCAGCTGATCAAGCTGTTCCGGGTCGACTCGAAGCAGGGCCTCTTGCTTGTTTACTAACCCTTGTTCTGCCATTTCTACCGCCGTGCGTACCCGCGCCGTTGCGTTCATCTTTCCGTTTCGTGTTTGCAGACAGTACAGCGTCCCGGTTTCAACTGTATATTCGAAGTCCTGTACTTCCCGATAATGGGATTCGAGTTTGTTTCGCAGTTCTTCTAATTGTCGGTACATCTCCGGCATTTCCTGTTTCATTTCCGCGACCGCCTTGGGGGTACGAATCCCGGCCACGACGTCTTCCCCCTGGGCGTTCGTCAAGTACTCTCCGTACATGACATTTTCGCCGGTCGCCGGATTACGGGTGAAACCGACCCCGGTTGCGCCATCGTTCCCCATGTTACCGAACACCATAGTGCAGACATTAACTGCGGTGCCGTTGGCGATTTCCGGTGTGATATTGAACTGTTGACGATAATCTACGGCGCGTTTTCCCATCCACGAGTTAAATACCGCTCGCGTGGCCCACTCAAGCTGTTCATAGACGTCTTCGGGGAAAGGCCTGCCGGCGTGCTTGATCACCACGTTCAAGAAGGTATCGGTGATTTCACGCAAGTCTTCGGCACCCAACTCCACATCCAACTTAGCACCGACTCTACGCTTGATAGCCTCGAAAGGCTCGTCAAAATATTCATCGGCAAGTCCCATCGCCACCTTACCAAACAGTTGGATTAAGCGGCGATACGCGTCGTAGACGAAACGTTCGTCGTTGGTCTGATCGATGAGACCCTTGACCGTGTCGGTGTTGAGCCCAAGATTGAGTATGGTATCCATCATGCCTGGCATAGAAAGCGCCGAACCCGAGCGCACTGAAACCAAAAGAGGATTGTCCGGACTCCCAAAACGTCGATTGGTAGCCTGCTCCAAGCGAGCGATGTGCTCCCGCACCTGATCCTGCATGTCCGCAGGAAATTCTTGTTGCGGATTCTCCAGGGTGTATAAACAGGCCTCGGTCGTAACGACAAAGCCCGGTGGAACCCGCAGGCCCATTTGGGTCATCTCACAGAGATTGGCCCCTTTCCCGCCCAGTAATTTCTTGTTGCTTCCATCACCTTCATCAAAGGAATACACCCACTTGTGGGATTTAGACATGCTTGAGAATCCTCCTAAAAAGACAAATTTTTCTCATGGATTGGGTTTGCGGATCAGGCCAGAACACACCAAACGGATGATTATAAGAAATTAACGCCAAAAGAGTTTCTTGGGCTGTGTTTCAGCGCTCACTAGTAGACAAAAGTACCAACAAAATAGCAAGTTAGCTTCAAGGCTCAAAACTCATAAAAGGCAACCACTAATTGGAAGCGACGATGAAAATCACCATCTATCCACCTTCCGCGCCTGACCCGATTATATGTAGCCTCTTTATTAAATATATCCTTTTTTAGGAATAAGCTTAAAATAGATTCACGAACGAATAATATCAATGATTACTGTTCGAAAAAATTATGAGCGGGGCATCACCGAGCTTGGGTGGTTACACAGTAAGCACACATTCTCTTTTGGTGATTACTATGACCCATGTTACCGGGGAGTGTCGGCGTTACGAGTTATCAATGACGATCATGTCGAGCCGGGAAAAGGATTCCCGACGCATTCGCATCAAGATATGGAGATTATCAGTTATATCATAGACGGCGCCCTTGAACACAAAGACAACCTGGGTAATGTCGAGGAGATAACGGCCGGCGGATTTCAACTCATAAGCGCCGGCACCGGAATAACGCACAGCGAATACAACGCATCGCAAACTGATCCGCTAAGATTTCTGCAAATGTGGATTGCCCCACATGAGATGGGAGTAACACCTGGCTATCAACAAAAACACTACACTCGCGAACATGATGTACAGCTGATCGTGTCACCCGACGGCCGCGACGGAACACTGCGTATCCATCAAGATGCTTTTCTTTACTGGGTTCTCCTCGACCGAAACGGCCGGGTCTTCCAAGAACAGATCGATGGACGCACCGCTTATATTCATGTTGTCAGCGGTATCCTTGATATCGAAGGAAAAATCTTGAAAGAAGGTGACGGTGCGGTGATTCAGCATGTAGGCCTGTTAAGGCTCAGAACCGATTTGGGTACGGAGGCCCTATTTTTCGATCTACCGTAATAATGACAAAACCCTGCGCACGCTCGAAATACCAGTGACGATAATTTGCGTCGTGCGTTATTGTTTTTCAACGAGCAAACGTAGTTTCTGACAACAGCTGTTATAACTTCATCTACCGATTAGACATAGAGCCATGGTCACTGCGCCTGGTCAACGCCAAGACCATTAATAAGGCGCCAAACGATGCGAACAAGTGCTTGACTGAATGGCCACTGATAATTCCTGATATATGGTAGACCGCTGCGTCCTGATGTTCGGCGATTTTTGAGGCTGCGTAAGCGCCAAGGACTACCCAGATATATCCATTATTCGAAAGTCTGGATTGGAAAAAGACAAGGATAAGCGGGATCAGCGCCATCGGTAGAAATTGCACGAGGCCGTATGGCCTTAGATCCCCCACTCCCTTGGCTTCGGTCACATACCAATAAATCACCGCACCAAGGCCTATCACCAAGGCTGGCGCCAATAACCTGTTTGCACTACGAACAGATATATTCTCACCAATAATGACGCACAAAAAGGCCATAAACGCGATGGTCATCGGTAGTCTGTCCCACAACAGCGTCTGCGTTGATGGGTCAAAGTGATAATAGGCTGACCCGAATCCGACCAGCAATATACCGAGAAAAAACACACGATACCCTGATCCAAGTTCCGGTAAACCTCCGTGAGGCACGTTTGGGTTACAGACATACAAACCAAGCGCACCGGCAATTATAAATGGTATGTTCGTCGCGATATTCCAGAAGTTGGGGATACCGAACAGGCGGCGCTGGTCTATAAAGTTATGGTAGTTGGGGTCTTGCGGAATGCGGGGAATGAAAAACATTACAATTATGCCCACCAGGACAACACCCAGAATGAAGATGATCTTTGCTTTTTGCCGATGCACCTCGGTCATCGCGCGGCTCGCTGCCTCCTCAGCCGGTATCATTTCAACGTAAGTCCGTGCATATTCATTTCGTAACCAAGAGGTTGAACAACCACAATTCAATCTCTAGCCGTCAAATGGTTCGCCACGATGTTGATGATTCTTTTCCCATCTCTGTCCAATCAACACGATCACACCGTAAACGGCACCGGCAACAACGATTAAATATCCGGGTAACACCGCAAAAATTAGCAAAGATATCGGCGTTGGATGTTCATTCATAGCTTCGTTGTAGTAGCCGTAAAGCCATACAGCGATGATCACGGTAACACATGAGATCGCTAATGCCGCTATCTGCAGCGATAGCGAACCCCCGCCACGTGGAACTAACGCACTCAATCGAGCCAGCAGTATGTACGGCGAGATGGTAAGCCCGATACCAATTACCAGGGCGACCAGTTCGAGTAGTAACCAAGCAATGGATAAAACGATATCTGAGCCAGACCCAATTACAAAGACATCGGTAGCCCATTGGGATAATTGAATCAATATAACAACAGCGCCAACCGATAATACGCTTAATTCTATTCCTCTAAGATTGCTTGTTGCCCTAACCATAGATCTGCCAAGCGTACTCATGCGGCCACGACAGGACGATGAGGGATAGACCACCTGTCACCACGAGTTTTTTTATTGGACATCTCCTTTCGCTTGTTTGACCAAATCTAACGCGTTTTGATAATCCTTCCAAGGCATCACGTCAATGATTACCTTGTACTCAAACCCGATATCGGCTGCCCGCAATTCATAAAACTCCGAACTCAAATATTGTTTTCCTCGTCTGAGTTCCAGTGTAGCTGGATAGCATTCGATTTCGCTATAGTTGTTTGGTTCCGACAACCGAATCAGTTGTGAAATGCATTCGTGCAAAGATACGCATTTGTAAGTGCCGTTCTTGTTCCGGAAGTGTTCATTTGCATAATCTATTGCTTTCTCGCTTCCGTAATGAGACAGAATGGCAACTTTTTCATGTTGAATATATCGATGAAAATCTGGATAAATCTCTTCTGGCTTGAGTATCTCCGGTTTATGTTTAAAGGAAATATGGAAAGACACGATCGTTGATAAATTTGAAATGACCTTTGCCATTTCTTCACGATCCCAATACAAACTAATTTCCATCGCTTTCTTTTCGGCTTTCATATTCGAATTACGAGATCAGGAAATAAACAGACCGATCATGCTACTTCGTCGCCCTATGCAGGGCACTTGGCAATAGGCCCAATCAACGCGTCTGCTTTGAGAAGACAAGATTACGCAAATTATCAATCGCTGTATACGGTGTTACCGGCGATGCCTGGTAATGGTGACCGAACGTTCACTGCAAAAAACCCAATTGTAAGTCAATCCCCACTTGGACGGACACTATGCAGCAACGGTGCGTCGCTTCCAAACTTCAAGCGATTTTAACAATCACCGCGCCGGATGATCCGCCACGCTCAATGGTTTCATGAGCTACCGCAATGTCCTCGAGCGGATGTATTGCCGCAACACGATGAATAAAGCGGTCATGGTCCAGGTATTCAGTGATATCCGCTGTAGCTTGCCATTTCGCTGATTCGGGCATGTTATAGACGAGAATCAGCCGCACAGTGATGTTCTGAAACATCATCGGATAGAATGGTATCTTGGGCTCTGGAGATTGTGTTGACGAATAGCTAGTGATCGCACCCCCCGTCTTGAGCACCTTTACACTGGTTTCGAGATTCACGCCGAATTCAACATCGACGATCTGGTCGACCCCTGCACCATCGGTCATCTCCATTACACTGTCCGCAACATCTTGTTTGCGAAAATTGATGACATGGTCGGCACCTGCATCCGATACCTCCATCGCGTGCTCGCTGCGTCCAACGGTGGCGATAACCTTTGCCCCCTCCCACTTTGCCCACTGTACAGCGTAATAGCCCACTCGTCCCGATGCGCCGGTGATCAGAAATGTCTGGCCTTTGACCGCCCCATTGGCAAACACCGCTCGATGAGCTGTCATCGCCGGTATCCCTAAGCCCGCACCAATCTCGAAACTGGTTTTTTCTGGCAACGTCACCGCGCGTTGCGCCGGCAGCGTTACAAATTGCGCCGCGGTGCCGAAGCGCCGTTGATACTGCGCTTGATACACCCAAACGCGCTCTCCAATTCGTGCCTTCGAGATCCCGGGACCTACTGCATCAATAACCCCGGCACCGTCACTGTGTGGAATAACTGCGCCGTCCTCTAGACCAGCCGGTTGCGCCCCGGCGCGTTTTTTTACATCCGAAGGATTGACAGCCGACGCATGCAAACGAATCCTTACCTCGTTTGCCTTGGGCATAGGCGTATCCCAATCTCCAACCTCCAAAACCTCGTGAGCAGGACCAGGCTTTTCATACCATGCTGCTTGCATTAGCTATATCCCGTTCGTTCGCGTTCCATGATGCCCTGGACTAATGGTCCAGCCCAAATGCCGCTCGATCTGCAGATCGCAACAAGTTATCATAATAGGACCCAATCTATCATTACATCACGGGCGGCTTTGTCTATCATCGGTTTGCGAAGATGCCAGTCTCGCGTATCGGCCGGTTGTTCTCCAATGCATCCCATATTCAAAATTGTTGTGAGTTACGGCATTGAATGCGAACATCTTAAACCTTTCAGCCCCGGTCTTTCTAGCCAATTCCGCTGCAAAGGCAACTGTGCAAAGCCTGAGGTGATGCCAGTCTCGCGTATCAGGACGCAGGCACAAGAATTCATCGACCCTGATTTGGCACACGGAAAACGCCTGAGCCTCGACCAACTGTGGTCGGGCCAGCGGCCGTGACTGGCAGTAACGCCGCGACCAAATCTGTAACCATCGGGGTCACTGCCTGTCATCAATGCCGCCTTTGTCGAATAATTCAGAAATTGTTGACATT
Source organism: uncultured Gammaproteobacteria bacterium (assembly GCA_947259875.1). Taxonomy (GTDB): domain Bacteria; phylum Pseudomonadota; class Gammaproteobacteria; order Arenicellales; family JAANXG01; genus CALZGZ01. The sequence continues at coordinate 21,897 of CAMYNX010000029.1, forward strand.
CTTTTTGCATTACTAATGATTGGTGCTGCTGTGTATTGAGAGATATTACACTTCGATCTGGACTATACTCTTTAAAATAACAAAAAAAGACTCCGCACACGACGCTCTAGCATCAAGGTTTTATTGCTTTCACCAAATCATCCCGGCTTTGAAAGGACCGTTATCGACTTATGTGGGAACCTGTTAAATCAGCTACGACAGAAATCGCCAAGGCTATCGCATCTCAGCACCCTTTGATCTACCTAGTAAGTTGGGAGGAGGAGCGCCTTGAGCAGATGTTGCAATCAATCTCAGATACACACTACCAGGACAATCGGCAAGTTGTACTCTGGACCGCTGCACGTGGATTTCATACTAAAGACAATAGCCTAGACGATTTAAAAGATCCTCAGGCGGCACTACAACATATCGCTTCCGCGAAAAATGATGCTGTGTATTACATGAAGGATCTGCCCACCTATTTAGAAAGTGATAAATCGTTGGTGCGAACACTTCGGGATTTGTATCACCAATTGAGACACCGAAACACATACGTCATATTTTCCCACCCGTTGACAAAAATTCCCGATGAGCTCAAGAAAGAGGTGTTTTTAATCGAGGTCGGATTACCCACCGAGCAAGAGATCTTTGATTTCCTCACGCGAATATTGAAGGAAACACAACTCCAGGAGACGATTCCAGATGACTGGATCTTCAAGTGCGCATCGGCGATGCGGGGGATGGCGTTGAATGAAGTGAGACACCTGGGTCTTCGTCTGATCAATGAAAAAAAGCTCGGTTCGGAAGAGGCCTTCGACGAAATCTACGAGGAGAAAGCTCAGTTGTTGCTCAAGGAAAGCTGCCTCAGAGTCGTACCAAATAGATTCGATATGGACCAGATAGGCGGGCTCGAGAATCTCAAGGAATGGGTGCTGGCACGCAGTCATCTGTTTACGAGAGAGGCTCATGATGCAGGAATACCGTTGCCATCTGGTGTTCTATTCATGGGAGTGAGCGGTTGTGGAAAGAGTCTGGCTGCGAAAACCATCGCGGCGGCATGGGACCTACAACTCGTCCGGCTCGATATGAACCTGATCCTTTCGGGTGTCTATGGCCCACCGGAGTTTGCCTTTGATCGCGCCATCCGCGTTGCGGAAAGCGTCTCGCCCGTGGTGTTGTGGATCGACGAGATCGAAAACGCGTTTGGTTATGACGACGAGTCTACGACCCGAGGCAATATCAATATCTTCTCGAGTTTCCTCACGTGGATGCAGGAAAAACCGGCTTCGGTATTCGTCGCCGCAACCGCCAATAGGATTCGCAGACTCCCGGCTGAGATGATAAGGAAGGGCCGTTTTGATCAACTGTTTTTTCTGGACCTGCCGACAGAAAAGGAGCGAGAAGAAATCTTTCGCATACACATCGAACGGAACGGTGGAAGATTAGAAGATTTTGATCTGGAGGTCCTTGCAACGCTTACGCAAGGCCGATCGGGCGCCGAAATCGAACAGGCGGTCAAGGCGGCGCGTGTTGATGCTTTCGCTACAAAAATTACGTTTACGCAGCGCGACATCTCCCGCAACAGCAGCCAGATGGTACCGCTCTCTGAAACCATGCACGAACAGATCAAGCAGCTGCGTGATTGGTCCTATAACCGGGCAACACCGGCTTCGAAGACAAAACGCCGGTAAAACAACCAACCACAGCGGTAGTGATTATTTAATTGAATTTCCGGGTACGCAACTCCTAGCCCGCATTTCTTACCAGGATCCCGGATGCTGACGCAGGACTCGCGCAGCTGAGCCCTCTGCCGTGCGGGGACAAGCGCCGCGCCTGGAGCGAGGCCCATAGCGGGCTATGGGTCGAGTGAAGGCCAAGCACAGATGTGCGAGAACCAGCCAGCGCCGGGATAGGCGTGACTGTCGTAACACCCTGAAATTCGTAATTCAGCTCGATGCCTCAAGTTCTACCGCGAATTCGAAATCCGGTGCCGCCTGGAGCGAGATCCATGGCGGGCTAGGGATCGAGTGAACGCCAAACGCGGATGTGCGAGGACCAGTCAGGGCGGAGATACGCGTGGGAGAAATACGGGCTAGGGGTATTCCTCAAGTTGACCCGCTTCCCGCGGCTTGACCCGCTCTCAACGACTGCGCTTTCGGATGAAGCGGCTGCCCTTTGATATAGATGCCTTCTTCTTCCATGGTCTTGGCAAGCAGCTTGACGCAGGCATATATCGCAGTCATATAGGGCACCGGCGTAGTGGTTACCTCACCTAACTCGACAACCGCGCCGATCAATGCATCGGTCTCAATCGCCTTACCGACCTCGACATCCTGCAACATGGAGGTCTTGTGTTTTCCGACTTTCTCAGCA
>CAMYNX010000030.1 GCA_947259875.1 uncultured Gammaproteobacteria bacterium
GGAGATCTTTCGCACAAGTCCCGAGCCCCAACGTTGAAGCAGGCGTTTCAGCGGAGAAAAATGTTCGATCATGTCGGTCTGACGGTTACCGATGGTTATGTCAGCGCGACCCGCCAGGATGGGCTCCACCAGCCTGGCAATATCCTCTCCCTTATATTGGTTGTCGCCATCGGTGTTAACCATGATATCGGCCCCCATATATAGGCTCTGGTCAAGACCCGCCATATAAGCCGCTGCAAGGCCACGGTTCTTCGGAAACCGCAGGATACAATGCGCTCCCAAATCACGGGCGACCTCGCTGGTTCCATCAGTACTCCCATCATCAATGACCAACACTTCGATTTCGTCGATACCAGGTATTTCTCTAGGCAGATCGGCAAAAGTCCCTGGCAGGTGATCACGTTCATTCAAACAGGGGATCTGTATCACTAATTTCACTTTGAGTCCTTAACTAGAGTGCAGAATCTCTGAGAAGAAAAAACACAAATTAGGTCCATTAACATCTTGACATTGCGGCAGGTCTCGCGTTGCCGTACCTTGAAAACGTTTTGTATTTTAAAAGTTATTCAAGGTGCGGCCTTCAGAAGAAAAGGCCGCTATAAACGCAAGAGGATATTGCAGTATCCCCCGCGAACTATGTTATTGGATAACATTTTTGTGCAAAGTGCTACCCCAAGATCCATTATGGATAAGGAGGATCGATATGTGCCGTTAACAACTGTCGGTATGCGGCGCGGCGTTCAGACTCCGAATGACCCAGGCGGTCAGATTCGTGATGCGGGGAGATCAGACGGTTGGGCACCGCGATACGGGCGCGTCTCGGCATACTGGATATCCTTATCCGTTGGTGACTCCGGTTCGATTATAACTCAGATCAGGTGGAAATCGTGGTCTGTCCGGTCTGTCCATTATTACTCGCTCAAATCTCCTACTTAAGGTTGCGTGCTAACACAGATCTATACTCCATAAAATATTTTTTGTATTTGAGATATTTGAGGTTTCTCGAATAGCATCTGACAACCGGATTTAATCGGTCATTCTCAGGTCGACCCAATTAACATTCTCGCAACCGCCTTTATCGGAGCTTTTCGTTTCCAGGGTTAGAATTCGACTGTCTACAGGAATTCTAAATTGGAACGCGTGAGATTCGGAGATCCATCCTGATTTAAACAGGGCTTGCCTCGATGTTCCGTGCAGAATGCTGACTTGAACTGATCCTTTCCCTTCGCAATACAGATCTAGTCCAACGCTGCCTAAAAAATATTTTTTATTAGAATATATTTCGACCTGGAGCTGGTTCGCCGCATTGGTGCCGATTCCGCTGGTGTACTCTTTCTCTCCGATTTTCAATGGCCGATTACCAATGCTGCGGTTTTTTTTCGGCTTTGGATCCTTGTGCTGTACGGTTGTGATTTTCACCCCGGGAAAATAGAAGTGCTGTAATTCCTTATGTGCGCTGATGACACCAGCCTGGAATACGCCAATCAACACAACCGCTAGCGAAACATAAACCAACCTTAACCATTTGAGAGTGGGGCGCGTCGCGATCTCCTGATCAGAAGAGATCTGTTTATATTGCGCTATTAGAGCTACCGCTCGATCTTTGTCCGCAACTTCGCGCAACTTAAACAGCGCCTCATCCAAATCATCAGGGTACTTGAAATCAGCGTTCAATTTTGAGCTTTCCGGTAGTCTTCAAGCTGAGAGTCCGTCACATTAAAAACTAGATAAGTATGTTCTACGTGAAATTCAGGGTCCAGGTTGTGCAATACCCATTTATAACGTCCACCGTGTATTACACCAACTAGTTGATTTAGTTGAATCACATTTAGCCCTGCACGCAAAGGATGCGGATTAAGGGCTTCCTTGGGCACCCCGTTATCATGCATCCAAACTTTAATCCGTGAATGTCGTTGGTTCCAGTCCAGGCTGGAATCGGACAGCACGCGATAAGCATAGCGCTTATCTGGGATAAAACTGTTTGTAAAAGCAAGGCTATTATCAAAATATGGGGCGGATTCCACGACAGTCAGCAGAAACACTGCAGATAGAAGTACCATTGATGTCCTTCTCCGAGCAATGGCCACCATAGCCAGCACCAGAAGTAGCGGTAGTATCATCAGTATGTACCTGAAACCTATCTGCGTAGTGAATATAAACGAGAAATAGTAAAAAATGAGCAAGCAGGTTAGAGCAATGAGCCATATCACTTTTTCACGAGAAAGAACATATTTGTACATCGATGCAAGTCCGAAAAATATAAAGGCAAGGAGCGCTAATGGAACTTTCAGCAAAAAGTTAACTATAAAGTAATACCAGATTCCGTTGAGATAGTTCGTCATGAATAGAACGCACAATCGGACTCTGGCTACTTCGTGCGGAATCAAAATATCATATAGGGTTAGAAAATCTTTGGGAAGAGGGCTTCTGAACGATCCTATTTTGTCTGCAACAAACTGAAAGTAGTACGAGGAAAAAGGAATACTGTCGAGTCTGACCATCGTTCCGCTAAATAAATATGAAGCGTTGATAATGAGTATCGTAGTCGCTGCAATCACGGGAAGATGTATCAGCAATTTCTTGTAGAAGACCCTATCTTCATCGAAATACTTTAGCGCTACTGCAGGCCAGGCCAGTAGCATGAACGCCAATACCAGCACACCCGTGACTTTGGACATCACCAGCAGGCCGATACTTGCCCCAAGAAAAATGGCGTTGTAAACCCTCCGATTCTGGAGGTAGATGATTAATGAATAGACGCACAGAATTGTAAAGAAAGCGAGGGCTGCATCCGATGTAATAAGAGAGCTGTGCGCAATAATATTCGGTTCGACAGCGATTAGTGCAGAGGCCAGCTTTGCATAGCCTGTGGGGATAAATTTTATGCAAACCAAATAAACCAGAAGCAGGATCCCGACATACCAGATAATCCCGCCTATACGTTTTTGGGTAAGCTTCTGTCGTGGTGAAGTAGATGGAAGGATTGAGGCTGCCAAGTCCCTGCCAACAACGTTTACAAGATTGACCGGCGTTTTTGAATTGTTGAAATAATAGGAACGCTCTGTCTCTCCGGTTTGCAACAGTCGCTCACTCCACTCGAAAAACACGATTTCATCGTAGGTATTGTCGTTTGTGACCACGTTGGAATAAAACTGAAATAACCCGATTACGAGGGCACAGACCAGAACCAGTGACGGAAGTTTGTCGCGGATCAGTGATTGAGAACGTTTATACTTACTTTTCGAAGGTGGTGCCTGCATTACGAACAATCCTTTCTAGGTAAGCTCGCAATCAAATCCGGGAACGGCGAATAATCTTTATTCCGGTTTATGCTGCGGTAAAAATCCCAGTTCTCTTAGTTTCGTGAATGTGTTTTCTGCAACGATTTGATAACCTTCACGATTGGGATGTTCGTCCGAAGGGATAAAGTAATTCTCGAGATTCTTAAGCTGGCGGAAGCTTTGTACATTATCCACCAAGGGGATATTAGCCGTTTGACTTATATGCCTGATAATGGCATTTATCGCGATTTCCTTCATTGTACCCGTCGGAAATAAGTAGTCCTCCTCTGTTATACGAGAGCAATTGTTATACCGCGTAAATACCCAATAATAGTACTCCCTATCCGAACAAGGGTTTTCCGGCAGCGGAACCTCAGGGTAATTCATCAGAATTAAAGGAATACCTTCTTGTCGTATAGCCTCAATCAGGTTATTAATCGACCAGTAATTGACTTTCTGATAGCTCATAAAATTAAAAAGGTCCATCGCGGCTTTATATTTCTCGTTCTGTCCTTGATGTGGAAACAGATAGCGGTTGACTAAGTGATCCATTACGCGAAAAATTTTAAAATTCAAAAAAAATACTCGCAAGCGAAACAATAGAGATGAATCGGCCGGGTCGGCGCCAAAAGTATCTTTGTATTCCAGAATATCGCCGTCATGAATATTGTACCCTGATAGCAAGACGATCAAGTCCGGTTCGAATTTTTTGATTTGTTTCGGCAGTTGCTTTTTTATCATATTGGGGGTTATCGAGGGATAGCCGGCATTGGCAACACGCACATTCTGATACCCGTTTTTGATTAATAGTTCTTGTAATTGTCCCGGATAACTTTCACTGGGCTCAAGATGAAGCCCAAATGTAAAGGAATCCCCGATCGTAAGAACGGTTTTTTGCCAGTCTGATTCGTCATCAGAAACACTCCGCGTCATCGTAAAGTAGGCACTGGGTAATATCCTCAAAGCGCCCTCTATCAGACCAAAGAATAAGACTGTGGTTATTAAGCTGAATAAGCATAATTTCAGAATGCCTGGTTTCTTCTTCTCCGATTCAGCCAATTTGTTTTTCTTCATCTACACAATTCCGTACATTCAAATTAGGAGTACCACTTGTTTGCAGACGTGAAACCTATAAAAATATTATATAAATATTAAGGGAAGCTCTGATTAATTCAATCTAGCTAAACCGCCGCCTTTGACGGCGAGACTCGAAAGGGCTCTGCCGTTACGGCGTGCAGGGACGAAAATAGCCTCCTTTAGAACCGGCACGTTCGATAAGGAGGCCAAGATGAGAGATTGGCAGAGCCAAGCTCACGTAAGACATTATTATTGCAGATATCATGTGGTGTTTGTTCCGAAATATCGGAAGAAGGCGCTATACGGGACGTTGCAGAGAGAGCCCGGAGGTATTTTCAGGCAGTTATGCGGTCAAGCGGGTACTGAGTTCGTCGAAGGGTATGCAAGGCGAGATCATATACCTATGCTGCTAATGATTCCGCCGCAGTATAGCGGGGCGGCATTTTTAGGCCCGGGGCTACTGTGTCAGTACGGTCGGGCTCGACGAGCAGATGATCCGAGAATATATCCGGCACCAGGGACAGGAAGAGAAGCGCCAAGAGTAAATGAAACTTAAAGGGCTGTGACTATTGAGCCCCCTCTCGGGACTTTCATCATAACCACCCGCTCTGCCTGTGGTTATGATTTCGGAACTGTGTAGACGCGATAACGATCGTCTTGCAATACCAACTTTAGCTTCCGCAGAAGATCGTCTTGAACATCATTGGGAGTGAACCGATCAAACACGATGAAGCGAATACCGGCACCACGGATTAGATCATAGTCTCCCTGTAGCATCCGCTGTGCCAACTTTTCCCCTTTCCCCACATCAAGGCCGTAGCTCGATAACCAACCCCTGTAGGCTTGGAATACCGGCCTTGCCGACAAGGCGTGCACCCAGTTATTTGGCGGCAAAGTAGTAAGCACCAGGTCGCGGTGGGTGGAGATCGCCTGAAACTCCTTCGCGATGTTTATGTCTTCGGCGGAGAATATGGTATGCGTATCTGCCTTTGGCCTTATTATATTGGACACCTCTATTGTTCCGGACAGACATAAGAGAATGATCAATGCACCTACGAGCGTTTTGTAAAATGTGCCCTTGTTCCAAAGGTTCGAGAGATATTGTAGGACCCCGATAGTCAGTAACAGGTAACTCCAAGTCAAAATCTTGGTATTGTCCCAAATCCAGGGTTGAAACCTGATCACGTACCCTAGAAAGAATAAGACTATTCCGGCAAGGAAAAGTGGGTGTTTTGTTATCTCTGTGCGAAAGATTGCGAGCATCACTAAAGGTAAGAACAATCCATAATTGAGCAGGAAAAAGTTAACGACCCCGGTCCTGCTGTATTTCACTAATGCCAATGGGTCTAATGCAAAAAAACGCTCGACGTTGGTCGACGCGTAATAAAGCGCAAACACCAAGCCGCAGGCGATTGCAGCCGATATCAGGAGAGTTAACCAGACCCGCCAAGCGCGCCAGTAAATGACCGCAAAGACCGCGCAAATCATCACAAACGTGAGTAAGGAATGCATGTGCGAAAGCATGAGTACCGCGGCGCCGATTCCCGCCAAAGTCATGATTGCATGGCTTTGCCATGAAATCGCTCTTTGCGAAACAAAATAAACGGCGGAGACTAAGAGGAGAAAAAAGAATGCCCCGAAAAGCATAGACCTTTGTGGGATAAACTCAGACGTCACGAAATTTTGAATGATGATACCCAGACCCGGGACGTAAGTCGGTGTGCTTGATAGACTCAGTGCCCATGCAATGAAACCCATGCCGCCATTGAATAGGAAAAGGCCCATCCCAACGGCAGTCCAGCCACTACTAAACCCGGCAACGCGATAAAACATTATCAATCCTACGACCAGCAACACTGAAGAAAGTATCGATGGGAGAATCATTGCTGACTCCAGCGACATACCTGTCTTCAGAAGCAGGCCGCTAACCAGGTTTGCCAGAAATGGATAACGAAACGTCTCGAGGGCATACAGCGGATTGGTGTGAAACCAGTCATTGACCGGCCATTCCGCGAAAATGTGTGTAAACGTCAGGTGAACGACCCAATCGCTCCAGAGTTTGAGCGATGTGGTTCGGATGCCTTGCTCATCGACAATGAAGACTGTTTGCCATAGAAAAACGAAAAAAATGCTCCAGACGATGAGCAGGATGATTGTGACGTTTACGCTACGGAGCTTCATTCACTGGCTTTATTTCTACTCCATCTATACCAAGTTGGTAATAGGGAGGTCTTGCCTTGGTATTGTGACCGACAACCTCAAACAATAGAATGTTCTTCGATGGAGTGAGATGATGCATTCCAAGGTAAACCGGTTCAGTGGGTTCAACTATCGTGCTGAATAAATCGACTCTTCTTGTTTCTAGATCATTTACTTTGATAACCCATTCACCATAGTCATACGATTTGGTCAAGTAGAGAACAATCTGATAGTTCGACTCTTCAGGGATCGGCAGCGAAAACGTCACCGAATCATTCACCGAAACATTAGAGATAAAAAGTTGATCATCATGTGACCAGACACCATTTTCGAAGGTGTCGGTCTTCTGGACAGTGACGTTCATAGAATCTACTTTACGAGCGACCTCCAATTCTTGCGCTTCGATAAAATTGGCAATTATTTTTGGTTCCCTTAATTCGCTTGGTGTTGGTTCGGCAATCAGATAATAAGCAATACTTCCCACCACAAATATTAAGAAGACTAAAAATACGCCTTCCAATATATACATCACAAAGGGTTCTTTGGTTTCCGTCATGAGTCGTGTACGGGCACGATGTTCGAACTACAAGTTTGGTTGTTGATTCGAGGCTGTTGTGGAAGTTTCACAGCCTCCTCTGAGTCGAGTGTTCGATTATTTAAAATTCTATCTCTTCGGCATTGTTGGTTGGGTAATCCTGGACGTGTATTTTTACGCATTGATCTGTAACCGTGAATTGCAAATCACAATGGCCGCTGCCATGATTGAAAGACATGAGTGCCACTCCATGGCAGAGTCATATCTGGAACGAGACAAACGCAAGTATATCGTCGCAGGGTGCCATCTGTTCATCCGGTCTTGATTATCGATCCGGCGCTCATTACAGCAAGTTACAACAAGAAACATAGGGCGATAGCACGAAAAAATCAGTACATCGCTTAAGTTTACCTTACAGCTTGTGATTATAGCACCGGGTGCCATACGCTTAATTTGATTAACGACGAACGCGATTGACATATCACAAATGAATGGATCTCAAGTAAATCATCTAACGTTTGTTTTCGCAAAAGCAATACCATCGCGATAACATCAAGCCGCCACTTGAATTAAGCTCATCCAATGGGTAAGACGCAAAAACAGGTCATGCCATTGCTTGCTGTCTTGTCGCTGAGCGCAGTCTTGCACTTCGCATGGCTTTCACATCCTGCCAACGTGATTTTTGATGAAATCCATTTTGGAAGTTACGTCAGTGCCTACTGCTGTAACCATGAGAGGTTCTTTGATCTACACCCGCCGCACGCCAAACTGTTGATTGCCGGTGGGGCGCGATTGCTGGGATATCGCGGCGACGTGAAATTTGGCGCGATCAACGACCCGTATGGCGATGTCTCGCCGGTGCCGGTGCGTTTTATTCCTGCCCTTGCCGGCACCCTGCTGCCGCTCACTGTTTATATCCTGATGTTGCAACTCGGCGGATCGCGGCCTGCGGCGCTGTTCGCGGCGTTGCTTGTGGTTCTCGACAACGCGCTGCTTCTGCAGACGCGTATTATTGCCTTGGACGGTATCCTGCTCAGCGCGACGTTAGCGTCCGTGGTGGCGATTCTGGCCGCGATCCGCTCGCAATCACATTGGGGGCGGGCCGCCTATTGTTTGCTCACCGGTGTGCTTGTGGCATTGGCCGTTGGTACCAAGCTCACAGGATTGATCGCAGCCGGCCTCATTGGGGTATGCATCGGCGTGCAGATTGTCCGCCAGTTTCAAGACCGGCAGATGGTTTGGTATTGGCTGCGCAAATCGCTGTGGATTATGGCCGGCTTCGTCATTACGTATGGGGTAGGTTGGAAGCTGCATTTCATGTTGCTTACCCTGCCGGGGGAGGGCGACGCGTGGGGCCTGCCGACCGGCAACTTCTTGGCGGATGCAATCAGGACGCATGTGAAGATGCTGACTTCAAACATGGACCTGGCCGCGGGGCATCCAGACACCAGTCCGTGGTGGGGATGGCCATTGATGCACACACCCGTGTTTTACTGGGTTCACGAAAAGGCCAGGTTGTACTTATTCGGAAATCCAATCATTTGGTGGAGCATGAGCGTCATGCTGGTTGTGACGTTGGTAAATCTAATTTTAGTGCGTGTTTGTGATCTAAAAATTGTGTCCGGGCGGGAGCGTAAACCGATATTGTGGTTACCCATCCTGGGTTTCATCGGCGCCTATGCGCCGCTGTCACAAGTGACCCGGGTATTATTTCTATACCATTACTTCACTGCATTCGTGTTTTCGATATTAACGGTTGTGCTGTGGCTTGATCACGTTGGTTGGATACGCGCTGACGGGCTGACTAAACAACGGGTCAGCGTCTACGGGTATCTTGTCCTGGCGGTGGTCGGATTTGTCAGTATCAGCCCCGTGACCTTCGGATTCGAGACCGGAACATGGGTGGTGGAGTACTTCTTCGAAAAATTTCCCAAGTGGCGGTAGTAAAATCCAATGTGATTGCCAAGGCCTATGAAAATGCCCACAGTTTACTCAGCACAAAAACAGATATCGGTGTCACTGTGACCATGAAGATAGTGGCATAAAGATAGGATATTTGTGCCACGTCGGTCACGATATACACGGCGAGCGCGTTGAGTAAAAAGCCAACAAGCGCGACCAGGACGAATTTGAGTAGCGGTCTTCCCCATGGCCGCGGCTTTGTGTTGTCCGGCACCGCAAAAGTCCAACGGAAATGACCAATAAAAGACACGCCAAAAGCAATTACGAACGCGATCGCATTAGACAATGAGGGATGCACGCCGCTTGTCTCCACTAGAGCGACATAAAGTGCAACATGGGTCAGGGTGGCAAGAATGCCGACGATTCCGAATCTAAAACCCTGTTGAATAAGAGACATACACGGCATGTTGTGGATAGTGGAAATTGGATTAAACTTACGCGTACGAACGTGTATTGGCCACGGTAATCAGCAATTCGCAAAATTCAGCATAGTCCAGTTAGTGTGGAAGCGTCCAACGGGCGATTGGAGATGGCATCATTGCCCACCTCATTCAATCTATCCGTAACAGCACGGCTATAAGAGGATGAGCACAGTACAAAACGAGCAACACAACAGGACACCCCATGGCGGTGGGGAGCATTCGCTGATATCTGTTGTAGTCCCGTGTTATAACGAACAAGAAGTCCTTCCGGAGTTTTATCGGCGTTTGTCTACAGTATTGGACGATCTCAACTATTCCAGCGAGATCGTGTTTGTTAACGACGGTAGTAAGGACGACACACTGGAAGCGATGTTTCGATGGAATGAGGCCGATCCAAGGGTGGCAGTCATCGACCTTAGCCGCAACTTTGGTAAGGAGATCGCGATGTCTGCAGGGTTGGACCACGCCAAGGGCGATGCGGTGATCGTCATCGATGCGGATCTACAAGACCCCCCCGAGGTAATTCCCAAACTGATTGAGCAGTGGGAGGAGGGTTACGACAATGTTTACGCAAAAAGAACAGTACGAGAAGGCGAGACGATCCTAAAAAAGACGACCGCTTCATGGTTCTACCGCCTGATCCAGCATGTCAGTCATGTGCGGATACCTGAAGACACTGGAGATTTCCGATTATTGAGCCGCCTCGCCGTTGATTCGTTAATCAAGCTTCGCGAACAGCACCGGTTTATGAAAGGGCTGTTCTCTTGGATCGGCTATCCGAGCAAGGCAGTCACGTATCGTCGCGATCCGCGCGGCGCTGGAGAAAGCAAATGGAATTATTGGAAGCTGTGGAACTTCGCCATCGAAGGGATCACTTCTTTTTCGATAGTTCCCCTCAAGATTGCCACCTATGTAGGTCTCACCACGGCAGTAATAGCCTTTATTTATGGATTCAAAGTGATTTACAAGACCTTGGTTTATGGAGATCCAGTTGCAGGATTTCCTACTCTCATGGTCGTCATCTTATTCTTGGGCGGCGTGCAGCTCATGAGCCTTGGGATTATCGGCGAGTACCTCGGGCGCATGTTTGATGAAACCAAAAGACGGCCGCTTTATTTAGTGAATCGCTATTCACCAGCGCGAATGTGTACAGAAAAGCAGGACGAACGCAGCGGGACGATGCTGGCCGAGAACGTGACTTGATCTTACAAAGTGCACACCTCGCGGATCCATTGCGGTGAGCGCTACGTAGCAAGTTAAGTCTTGCGTTAACACTGACGTTGCTCAGCGCATTGTCGAACGGCCCGGCGTACGGGTCTGCACTGCGCACCGCAGTGATCGACACTGGCTCGCACGATACTTTGTCAAAATCACGGTGATGCTCAGTCGCCAGGTATTGCAATGATGTTATTGCAGAACTCGCCCCCGCACGTGATGACCCACCAGTTTTTGAAAGGTCACGGATGTGTTTTATTGCCAGGCTCGACTCCTAAACATGGCTCGATCAGCAAAAACTCAAATAAAACAATCAAATACGGGCAACGGGGATTCAACCTTCGCCTCGAGGAGCTCCCGGCCGCGATACTAATTCTTCAGCGGCGGTGACTAAGTCACAAACTCTGTTCTCGATTCGATGATAAAGTCACACATGAGTGAGCGATGCGGCAAGAAATTTCTGCCAAATATGGCATAGATCATATTTTTTTCGATGCGCTGTCGACAAACTCGCTTGACATCAAGATAATACGTGATCTCTAGGGGAGCACTCCGTTGCGGGGGCGCAACAGGTGGGGAGCCTGCTTCAAACTTTTGTGCACAAATGTGATTATTTGATTGGGGAGAAAAACTATGTTGGGTAAAAAACTTGTGAGCGCGTGTACGGCGGCCGTATTCAGCGCATTGTTAGCCATGGCCGTCGTGATGACGACGTCTTTCACACCGACGCTGGCCGACGGTCCGGCTTTCTGTCCTGACGACAGCAAAAGCGACGACGGCAGCGGGAGCAAGGCAAGCAATCGGGAGTGTAGCGGCCTGATGGATACCATCCCGGTGTGCGGTCAGTTGGGCAACGCCTTCGAGACCCATCGCGACTGCGTTGAGGATTTCTCGCAAGCCGATTGGGATGCTGCCGGATGCGGAAGCTGCCATAGCCTTGACCGGCCGGTGCCTGGCGAGTTTGCGCCCAGTTGTCAGACCTGTCACGGCAAGAAATGGGATTTTGGTGACGACGACAAGAGCGGCGACGACAAGAGCGGCGACCGCATGGTGAATCATCCGTTCCCGTTCGGCAATCCGTGGACGGATCCAGAGAAACAGCATCGTGACTACGCCGAGGACGTCGGCGTTGCCGAGTGCGTCGGATGTCACGAATTTCAGTCGAGGGATCGGAACCCGTTCACTGGCGCACCGGGCTGCGCGTACTGTCACAGTGCGGACAAGGTCTGCGACGCTCGTGATGCGGGTGACGTGCCGGGTACGGAATTCTGCGAGGACGATAAGAGTTAGGACGGCTTAACCAATAGTTCTAAGAAGTCGAGAAGGGCGGGTTAACACCCGCCCTTTTTTATTGGCTACGCGAGCTTGTTCATTATCATTGTCATCCGGAAGCGCGAAGCGCTGCTTGTCCTCGCGCAGCAGCGGGAAGGATCTCGCCCTCTTATAAGTTACTACCAGCATCCAAAATGTTGAGATTCCTCGTTGCACTCGGAATGACAATGTTAAAGGTGTCATCCCGAGGCATTTTATGCCGAGGGATCTTACCCTGTTGAAGTCAATACCATATCCGAACATGGTGAGATCCTTCAGCGCGTCGCGCTTCAGGATGACAAGACACGCTGAATGCGCCTCAGTACGACAAAACAAACAGCGCCTCAGGATGACAATAACTAACGGTCGGAATAAAACTAAAAAGGCCAGGGGATCAACTCACTAACCCTATTTCCCCGATGATTTCTCCGTTCCCGTCAACGGCGCGTCCATGGCGATACGAAAACTGATCCAGCGGCGCTTGTAGCTCGGTTCCTTGCCGCTGCGCATGCTGGCGCGCACGATTTTAGGAATGTAATCCCACGCGCCGCCTTTGTAAGTACGATACTCGTTCTTGAGGCTTTCGGCGGGGCCGGTGGGATTCACCTGGTGCTCGGCGGGGAACGGGAAATTGAACCGGTCGTAGACCCACTCCCACTGGCTGCCGCTCATGTCGTAAATACCGAGGCCGTTGGGCTTTTTGGTGGCCACCGGATGGCTGCGTTCGTCGGAGTTCTCAATGTACCACACGTAGTCGCCGATCTCGTCCGGATTGGAGGTCCCCGACCATATCTCGTCCTTGCCGCCGCTGCGCGCCGCGTATTCCCACTCCGCTTCAGTGGGCAGCCGGTAGCGGCGGCCGGTTTTCCTGTTCAGCTTGGTGAGCCACTCCTGGATATCGTCCCAGGAGATCTGGTCCACCGGCAGTTCGGGTCCCCGAAAGTGGGACGGGTTGTAGTTGGTGATCCGGTTCCATTGCCGCTGCGTCACCTCGGTCTGCGAGATATAAAAATCAGACAAAGTCACCGGGTGCACCGGACGCTCGAAGCGCGACCCGGAGCCATGGACATCGCCCATCTGAAAGGTACCGCCTTTCACCAACACGAAGCCGATGCTGGTGGCGGGATCGACATAATCCGCCGCCGCCGCCAACGCCGCAGCATCGGCGACGCGCTCGTCTGAGACTGTGTCGCCCGACTCGGGGCAAGTGCAGGGCGTACGCACGCAACTGGCGGTCGCGAGAACAAGCACGCCCGCAAGGATGAATCGGCACACGATGTTGATACGATGCCCCGAACTTGGGCCGCGCTGTTGTCGGGTATCCGAGTGTTGCCAGGCGGCATGGATCATTTTTTTGTCTCTCTGTCCATAGCGAGGCGCAAACCATGGTTACCGGCGTGAAAGTCAGGATCGTCGGCATAACGGTTGGCGATGCGCGTAAACTTGATCTCGCTCCACCACGAGCCGCCCCGTGAGTCCCGGCCGATGCCGCGCTCGGGCCCCTTGGGATTGTCACGCGGACTGTCGCGGTAATACCGCTTTCCCCAGCGGTCGAACAACCATTCGTTCACGTTGCCGGTCATGTCGTATATACCCAAGGCATTGGGTTTTTTGGTCTTGACCGCATGGGTCCGGTCACGAGCGTTCTCCCCATACCAGGCGAATTTGCTCAGCTTTGACGCATCATTGGTGCCCGCCCATTTCATCGCTTTGCCCCGATCCCGCGCGGCATATTCCCATTCTGCCTCAGTGGGCAGACGGTACTGCCGCCCAGTCGTTTTGTTCAGTTTTTCGATGTATGCCTGAGCATCATGCCAGGACACGTTGTCGACTGGGCAGTTGTCGCCGCAATGTTGGAACTGCGACGGATTGTCGCCCATGACCGCCTTCCATTGTCCTTGCGTCACCTCGTGTTCTGCCAGATAAAAATCATCCACACACACCTCATGCACCGGCCGCTCATCCGGTTCGCCGTCGCCAAACGTATCACCCATTTGAAAACAACCGCCCTGGATAAACACCATCGTGGCCACGGCTGACGATGCATCAACGCTGCTCTGTTCGGCAACGCAGGCCAGCATGACCGCGGCACAGATCAACACTAAGCTTAGACCATGAATCTTATTGCAGAGGTTCACTTGTTTGCCGCTTCCGGCTGATCGGCAGAGTCGATTTGCACGCGGGTTGTCTTGGTGTCATTTCGGCTCTTGACGTCCGGTTCGAGCACCATATACGCGGTCCAGGTTACCGATGGTGCATCTGCATCGGTGAACTTATGTTCGAACATGATGCGTTGCCGCCCAGATCCTACAAAACAGACACTTTTATTTTGATAGGGCTGGTTATTACGCTCTAAATAGATGACGGCGCAGCGTGATACACCCGAACCCAAACCCCCGATATCGACGACGATATTGAAAAGGCTTGGTTGCGGCTGACCATCTTTGAGCGTGATCTTATCGGGAACACGGAACTTGCCGAGCCGCGGCCATTGGCCCTGCCGCACCCGGACGCCCCCGGTTGTCGAATCGGGTAGGTCGCGATCGTCCCACACCGTAAGCGTCACCATGTAGCTGCCCGGTTGTGCGTAATAATGCGTCGGTGCTGCACCGCTTCCGTGATACCCATCGCCAAAATCCCATTCGTAGGCGGCGATCCTTCCCTTCTTGCGGCTGGGGCGCGATTTGCTGGCGTCGAACTGCACCGGTTCACCGAAGGCCACTTGGTCAGGACCGCCAAGTACCGCCCTAGGGCGTGTTCTTTTACTGCCGCGGTCGGAGGCCGTGACCTCAATCTGTGCCAGGACCGAACCGGTCGCGCCGTCGTCGTCGGTGACGGTGAGCTGCAGGGTATAGACGCCTGGTGCCCGATACTTGTGTTGTAGCGCCGGCACCTGGCCGCTCTTCTGCTCGCCGTCGCCGAAATCCCACGCGTACGAGGCGATCTTGCCGTCCACATCGGTTGACTGCACCGCGCTCAGCAACACCTTTTCACCAACCCTCGCCGCCGGCGGGAGTTGCACGTGAGCGCGCGGGGGTTCGTTGGACTCCGCGCTGCGGTCGATCACATTGACCTTGACGTTGGTTTGCAGGACGCCGTCGCCCGCCGGACTCCGGTTCGCGTTGCCCGACACGGCGGCAATAAACAGCGTGTGGGTGCCGGGGCTGTTCGGCGCACGCCAATGGAACTTGAAGCGCACCGTGCCGGTGTCATTCCCAATACGGCTTGTCCGCTGGGTCAGCTCGCCATCGACCAAGCGTGTGTCGTCCCCCGCGGTGCCCAATGCGCCGGCGGACGCGGCGACGTTGATACCGCCCACGCTCCGCGGTGCGCCGTGCAGGCTGAGGGTGTAGGTGACGGTGGAATCGATATCCACGGTCACCGGCCCCGCCACGGTGATCTGCGGTTCCTCTGCACCGGCAATATGGCACGCCGAGCAATCCTTGTTCGGGTCCTTGCCCGAATGCCCGATCATCCCGCTGCTCGCGGCCTGTACCACCGCGCCGTAACCGGTCAGCGCCAACGTCAATAGGGTCGCGGAAACTTTCATGGGATTAGCCGAGCGGGCCGTGGTCTGTCATCGATAATCTTCACTGAGTTGTTGACCGGGCGTTCGAAGTCCAGGCAGCTTGCCGTAAAGCAAACATTACGCGGTTTGCGTTTCTGCCTGGCGGGTACTACACGCGACACGGCACTGCTTTAATAGCATTGAATCACGCCGCAAGCTAGCGGCCAACGGCGACATGCACCCTTTGGCCGCGCCTGCCGATCAGCTCCTTCCAGGTAATGTATAGTTGCGAATTGAACACCGTCAACTGTGGGTCGAGTGCCGAGCGCCGAGTGTTCTTGTTGATGCCTTTTTTCCCGCCGCCGTCGGCGAACGCCCAGCGGGGCGCGTTTTCATCGCCGTCGTAGACGGCGACGCGGATCTGGCCCCGGCCCTTGTGATCGCCTTCGTACCAGGTGACATAAAGCCGGGTGCCGAATACGGTGAGTTGCGGTTCATACGCCATGCTGTCGGGATTCCGGTTGAGGCCGCTCGCGCGATCGCCGTCGACGAATGCCCAAGCGGGCGCGCGATCATCGCCGTTGTACACCCCCACACGAACCTGGCTGTTTTCTTCCGCATTCCTTTCGGTCCACGTGGCATATAACCGTGAATCATAGACGGTCAGTTCCGGATAGGCGGCGTTCTTGCTCGCGACATGATTGATGCCGTTATTAACGCTCCCACCGTCGCTGAAAGACCACACCGGCGCCTGGTCGTTGCCGTTGTACACGGCGACGCGGATCTGTTGTGCGGTGCCGTTGTGTTCCTCCCAGGCGGCGACGAGTTTAGTGCCGAACGCGGTGAACTGCGGATGAAACCCGCTGCGTGCGGCGTTGTAATTGATGCCGTTTGTTGTGTCACCGTCGACAAACCGCCAGGCAGGCACGTCATCCCGACCGTTGTAGACCGCCACGCGGATCTGCCGGGCGTCGCCGTTCTGCTCGCTCCAAATGGCGTACAGTCTGCCATCGAATACGGTCAACTGGGGATATGACGCTAGAAACTTCGGATCATGATTGAGCCCCGTCGGTTCATCGCCATCGACAAACGACCACGCGGGCTTGTCATCGTTGCCGTTATAGACGGCAACCCGAATCTGGCTCACGGTCGGGCTGTTCTCTTCCCATATTGCGTACAGCTTGCCGTTGAAAGCGGTGATCTGAATGGCGAACCCATGCCGATTGCGGTCCCAGTTGATGCCCCCGGTCTGGGTGTTATCGTCGACGAACCGCCATGCGGGCGTGGTGTCGTCACCATTGTAGACCGCGACGCGCAATTGCATCGGACCGCGCCGGTAAGACATCTCCCGCCAAGCGGCATAGAGTTTTTCTCCCAACACCGTCAACTGCGGAAAATAGGTGTCCCAGTCGCGGCTCCAGTTCAGGCCGTCGCCGTCTACAAACTGCCAGGCGGTGACGTCCCGCGTCGTGAACGACCATACGATAGGCGCCACGGTGGCACCGCCTTCATCCGCCCCCGGCAGGTTGAGTGTCGCGGTGTAAGAAGTCGACAATGCCAGCGGCCGTTCGGGAATCAGGCTGACCATCTGCTTACCCGCATCGACAGACACATTGGCCGCGACAATCGCATCGCCATCGCTGAGCACAAACGCGGCAGGCGGCAACGTATCGATGGTGTCACTCAAGGTCGCGGTGATGCGACTGTCCGGTTCCGCACCGCTGGCCTGGTCGGCCGGGTGCATGCCCACCACGGACACCAGCGGCGCCGATGGCTGGCAGCCCGATAGCGGCAAAGCAAGCCACGTGATGGCCAGGGGTACAAACAGTATCTCGCGGGCGAGAGGCGGGTACATACTCAATACTCTAGACCGAATACTCTGATCCCGAAAAGCGGTTTGTGAATTGTCAGCCTTACCGCGCTGTTTAACGTGTCAGACTTGCCTCGCTTTATTAAGCTGTCATCCCGAGGCGCTTTGAGCCGAGGGATCTCACCAACTATAGATTGTCACCGTAATCCAGGACGGTGAGATTCCTCACTTCGTGCGGAATGGAATAGTGCTGCTTTGATCTGTCATCCTGAAACGCGAAGCATTGAAGGATCTTAACCTGAAAAAATTAGTCACCGTCATCCAACACGGTGAGATCTTTTCCCCTGCTGTTCCCCCGCTGTGCGGGGGCAAGCCCTGCGACTACGCACAGCACAAGCAGCCGCGCGCGGCTACAGGATGACAAAGATAAACGACATGCCCTCAGCGTAGTCGAAGCAAGAGATTTGACCCTGCTGAATGACAAAACGTGCTTTGTCACCCGGCGCAGGCAACCTTTCTACTTCGCTAAGAGCAGGCTCCGACAAGACGAATTGCGCAAAGATTAAAGAAGAATAGATTATTCGGCGGCAGGTATCAGCTTTTTGAAGCCTTAGACGGCTCACCGTCGCCGATCTTGACGTTGGTTGCCTTGGTTTGCCGTTTGCTTACCATATCCGGCTCGATAAGCATATAAGCGGTCCATGTTACCGAGGGGGTGTCGTTCTCGGTAAACACATAGTCGAAACTAATACGCTGGCGCTCTGGTCCGACAAGGCAAACTGTTTGCTGTTCGTGAGGTTGTTTGTTTCGTTGCAAATACACCACCCCACAACGTGACTCTCCGTCGCCTAAGCCCACGATGTCGACGAACATGCTTAGCTTGTGTGGCTCCGCTTGTTCGTCCTTGAGCAGTACCTTGTCGGGAACCTGGAATCCCCTCAGCCTTGGCCGTGCTCCTTGATGAACCCGAACTATTGCATTCGCAGTACTCGGTAGACCGCGGTCATCCCAGACCGTGAGTGTTGCCACGTAACGGGCAGGTCGTTCATAAAAATGGGTAGCGGTTGCGCCGCTACCTTGGTATCCATCGCCAAACTCCCATTCGTACGCCACGATCTGGCCCTCTTTGTGGCTGGGCCGGGACTGGCTGCCGTTGAACTGCACCGGCTCGCCGAAGGCCACCTCGTAAGGCCCGCCGGGTACCGCCTTGGGACGATTTTTCGTATCACCCTGATCAGGGGTTGTTATCTCTATCTGCGCCAGGGCCGAGCCCGTGGCGCCGTCGTTGTCGGTGACCGTGAGCTGCGGCGTGTAGACACCAGGCGTACTGTACTCGTGCACCACCGCGGCGCGTTGACTGGTTTTTATCTCCCCGTCACCAAAATCCCACTCGTAAGACACGATACGACCGTCCACATCCTTTGACTGCAGTGCCTTCAGCATCACTTTTTCACTGGCTAATGCCGACGGCGGCAGCTGTAGATGGGCGAGGGGCGGCTCGTTGGCCGTCGCGCTGCGGTCAATCACATTGATCGTTATGTCACTGTACGCAGCGCTGTCGCCGGTCGGCTGGCCATCCGCGTTTCCCAATACGCTGGCGACGAAAAGGGCGTGGGTGCCAGGGGTGTCCGGTGCGCGCCAGTGGAACTTGAAACGCACCGTACCAGCGTCATCTGCGATATGGTTCGATCGGTGCGTTAACTCGCTGTCGACGAGGCGAGTGTCTGCTCCCACGGCGACCAGCTTGCCGGCGGATGCAGCGACGTTAAAGCCGCCCACATTCCCCGGTGTGCCGTGAGCGCTGAGGGTATAAGTGACAGTGGAATCGATATCGACAGTCACCGGCCCCGCCACAGTAATACGCGGATTGACCGCGCCGCCAAAGTGGCACGTAGAGCAATCTTGACCTGGATCCTTGCCCGAATGACCGGTCGTGCCACTGCTCGCGGCGTGAAGTGGGGCGTTGCCGTACCACGTTGCCAAGCATCCCAGCAACATCCAATTTACGATTATGTTCATGTGCTAACCCAGCCGAGCATTCAGATGCTTCCTCAATGGTATGCACGGTTACGAGTCTACTCGTGAAAATGTGGCGCAAATATACAGTAACACAAAGAAAAATTGGTGTGGGCCATGTGTATACGATTAATGATCGCTTTTAGTCAAGTGACTTGTCATGAGTTTAGTGGTTCTCTCCGAAACGTAACCATCGCGACACGGGTGCGCCAATTTTTCGCCGGTCCATCGCTGCGAGGGCAGTGCAATTAGTTAATGTATAGTTGGGAATCAAACACCGTCAACCGTGGCGTACATTAAGCTGTCGTCCCGAGGCGCTTCCTAATTTGTAATCCCGACAAGCGCAGCCCCCTGCTGCGCGGGAACAAGCGCGGAGGGATCTCACCCGGCGAAAGTCGTCGCCAATATTTGAGACGGTAAGATGCTTCGCTCCGCTCAGCACGACCAACAGCAGGTCGGATTCCTCGTTGCACTCGGAATGACAAAACGGTTGTTGCCGTCGTCCAAATTGCTAAACACGACTAACAATATCGCGCAAGTCCTAAGCGTCGGCTCATCGCGACGTTTAATCGGATGTTTTTGGTTCGCATCCGCATGCGGTTGTTAGTCAAAAAGGAGATGAGTAAGGCGGCGGCGACGCAGCCGCGCGTTCGACAATACGACGCTGCAAGATTTTCTTTATCGATTCTTGATCTAGATCATACTGCCGGGCTGGCAAAGTTGACGTTAATCAATATGGGTGGATGAAAAAAAACACCAGATAAGATACAAAGTCCCTCGGTTTTTTAGCTAAGTCATGGTCCGATTGTGTCGATCAAGACTTTAGCGCCGTTCAGTGACTAAGTCACTTAACAGTTAATAAAGGGAGTGCGATAATCGAGCGCAATAATTTTGAGCTTTGGGGTGTCACTGAGCGCGATGCTCACGGTTTTTGCCAAGTTTCGGATATCTGATTCAAAGGATGTATCAACTAACAAACGTTTGGGGAGATCTTGCGATGAAACGATGTATTAGGTTTTTGCACGGAGCAGGAGCAGCGGGGATCATGGCGTTCGCTGTTTTCGGCATGACGGTATCATTGATGACATGGAGCCCGCCCGCCTTATCATTTAGTAATTGGTCATCATGTCAGGGTTGCCACACTCTGTTTTCAGGCGGCACGGGGAACGCCCTGCACAATACGCACTCGGACAACGCGAGTGGTAATTGCGGTACCTGCCACGTTGGAGGTGCTTTTCCACCAGCTGCATTGTCGGGCTGCACACAATGTCACGGTCGTGCAGAGGACGTGGGGTCTGCTGTTGTATTACAAACGGGATCAGCCGGATTACGCCAGCACCACTTCAACAATAATATTACAACTTGTGCTAATTGCCACGGTGATTCGGATCCGGAGAACTTCACGCCGGTTGGCGAAGACGTATTCCCGGCCGGTTTTCCCGGTGCGATTGCAACGGATCCTTGCAGTGACACCGAGGACTTTTTGCAACCTAACAATCCCAACGATGGCAGCGGTTCTCGGACCTTGGGTCTCGATAACGATGGTGACGACTTGACCAACGCCGCCGATCCGGACTGCGTAGCGCCGACACCGACGCCGACCGCGACGCCAACGGCCACGCCGACTGCGACGCCAACGGCGACCCCGACGGCAACACCGACAGCGACGCCAACGGCGACCCCGACGGCAACACCGACAGCGACGCCGACGGCCACGCCAACGGCGACGGCGACGCCAACCGCGACCCCGACCGCAACGCCGACGGCCACGCCAACGGCGACGGCGACGCCAACCGCGACGCCGACGGCGACCCCGACGGCCACGCCAACGGCGACGGCGACGCCAACGGCGACCCCGACGGCGACTCCGACGGCCACGCCAACGGCGACGGCGACCCCGACGGCGACTCCGACGGCCACGCCAACGGCGACCCCGACGGCCACGCCGAAGCCGACGCCGACACCGGACGGTAAAGTGACGATCTGTCATGTGCCGGGTCATAAGCCGTACGTGCGTAAGCAAGTAACGATCAAAATCAGCGCAAATGCGGTCGACACGCACCTTAGTAAGGGTGATTCGCTTGGTCGATGCCCCGACGGTGACGACAAGTCTGACGACGGCAAGTCTGACGACGGCAAGTCCGACGACGGCAAGTCCGACGACAAGTCTGACGACAAGTCGTAAGTCCGACGGCAGTTGGAGATAACGTTAAGAGCAAAGGAACTTAACGAAAACTGATTAGGGATAAGGGCCGGAGGGTGACCTCCGGCCCTTTTTTATTGTTTGCATCGTTGACATCTTTCGGTACCGACCCCCATGTCATTCCGCACGCAGTGAGCGATTTCACCTGTTGAATGTCGGTGACGCATTCGTCAGGGTGAGATCCCTCGCTGCTGCGCACCTCGGGATGACAGAAAAGACATCTCCAATTTGTCATTCCGAGTGCAACGAGGAATCTCACCATCTCGGATGCTGGTGGCAACGTTCACGGGGTGAGATCCTTCGGCACAAAACGCCTCAGGATGACAAATAAAAGAGCGCCTCGGGATGACAGGTCAAAAAGTGGCTCGGGATGACAGAAGAAAAGACATCTCAATGTTGTCATTCCGAACGAAGTGAGGAATCTCACCGTGTTAAACGACCGTGACGTATTCAATAGGGTGAGATCCCTCTGTGCTGCGCACCTCGGGATGACAGGTCAAAAAACGCCTCGGGATGACAGGTCAAAAAACGCCTCGGGATGACAGCCTCGGGATGACAGGTCAAAAAACGCCTCGGGATGACAGAATGAGCGACGCTAAACAACCTCAGGGTTTCACGTCCTTCGCCAGGCGAAAGCCGATCCACGGGCGCTTGTAATCCGGCACGTGGCCGCTGCGATTGAAGACACTGACGATCAGCGGAATGTAATCCCAGGCGCCGCCGCGGTAGGTGCGGTAGCCCCACTTGCCTTGGTCCGGTCCCTTGGGATCGGTCTGCGCGGTGGACGGGTAGAGATCGTACCAGTCATGCACCCACTCCCACAGGCTGCCGCTCATGTCATGGATGCCCAGGCCGTTGGGTTTCTTGGTGCCGACCGGGTGGCTTTGCTGATCGCTGTTGTCCAGGTACCACGCATACTCGCCCACTTGGTTTTCGTCGTTGGTGCCGGCCCACTTCTCCCGTTTGCCGCCGCTGCGCGCGGCATACTCCCACTCGGCCTCGGTGGGCAGGCGGTAGCGCTGCCCGCTCTTACCGTTCAACGCCTTGATGAATGCCTGGATCTCGTTCCACGACACCGAGTCCACCGGATTGTTCGCGCCGTCGAATTCCGACGGATTGTCTCCCATCAGCTTCTCCCACTGTGCCTGGGTCACTTCATGTTTGGCGATGTAATAATCCGACACCGTCACCTCGTGGACCGGCCGCTCATCGAAGGATCCATCGCCAACGAAGTCCCCCATCTGAAATGTGCCGCCCTGGACGTAGACGAACTCGATACCCGTGTATGGGTCTTTCCACCCGTCCTTAGCCGCCTGCTTGGGCACATCCTTCGGCGGCGGGGGTGACTCGCTCGAGCAACCGATTAGCGTGCCCGTAAGACACACCAGGATGGTTAGCGCGCATGGGTAGGTTTTGTTTTGGTCGGGCATATTGTTTTTCGTACGATGCAAAGCCTTCAGAAGTCTTAATGCAAGCGTATTGAAAGGTCAAGGTGATGGGCGTGCGAGCACACCGCCGCGGGTGCTTGTGTGTAGTGGCTACGATAACCCACCGCCAGCGGGCTTGGTTAAGTATCTTCGATTCGGCCGGCCGCGGTTTGATCTCTCTCGCCTTGCGGCGGGTTGAGCGAGATCAATGCGCGAAACGGTTAAATTGACATTAATCAAGGCCCGAGAGACGCTCATTACGGTATCAGTGATTTAGTCACTTAACAGTGATGACACAGCATGGGATAATGAATGCGTCTGAGAGGGTCAAAAGTTTTCAGTATCTTGGTTGTGAATGGGGCGAGGGGAAGCGCGGGTCTGAATCGTTGCGTCATCTATCGCAGATTGAAACGTCATTAACACCGGTCTTGGGTAAGGGGAGTCCACGATGAAGCGAGTTTTGGGTTTCACATATTGGGGGGGCAGTCTTGGGATTGTGCTGCTCACGATGTTTTGGACGGCATCGGCATTTGGATTTGCGACCTATTCCGATGCGAATACCGCAAGCGGAAACTGTAAGGGTTGCCACGGGCCTTTCCACCCTCAGGGCGCTAACAATTTTCCGGATCAGGACTGCAGTACCGCACCGGCCGGTGTGACCTGCCCCGAATACAGTTCACTGACCGAAGACACCGCGGACTGGGGCACGGGGTTGATGAACGGACACGTCAACCGCTATGGCCTGACGTGCGGCGACTGTCATGACATTGCCAACGGAAAGCCGGTGCGGATCAACAACGCGCTGACCATCAGGACCTGCTTGAGTTGTCACGGTCGGGAGGAGGACGAGAATGATCTTGATCCGCTGTCGCCGGGGGATCCCAATCGAACCCCGAGCGGTACCGGCGGAATCAACTGTACCGGACTCTCGGGTTTCACTGCGGGCGCACTGGAGAAAGACTGCGGGGAAGGCGCCGGACTGCGTGAACATCACCGGGCGGCGGCAGTCCCCGGTTGTCCCGGTTGCCACTTCAAAGATCCGGTACCGGTGGGTGAGCAGCTCAGTCCGCTGGCGTACCAGCCGCCTGGGGGCGCCAATAGCAATCTCGGGCTGGACATCGATCCGTGCGATGAGAACGCTTGGGATCCCAACGGGCCGACCATCCCGGGTCCACCGACCTATGGCAATGCCGGCCTGGATAACGACGGTGATTTAATGCGTGATACCACCGATCCGAACTGCATGGCGCCCGCCGTGTGTGGAAACGGTGTCATTCAGCTCGGCGAGGCCTGCGATGACGGCAACACCGTGCCCGACGATGGGTGTGGTGCCGGTTGTCAGATCGAGGACGGCTGGGAATGCGCCGAGGAGACTTCGAATTCGACGTCGATGTGTGCCGGGATCTGCGGTGATGGCATCGTGGTGGGTGACGAGGCTTGCGACGATGGTGATCTCAACAGCGATACGGAGCCTGGCGCCTGTATGACCGATTGTTCGGGCCGGGTGCCGGAGCCGACGCCAACCCCAACGCCGACAGCGACGCCGACGGCCACGCCCACGGCGACCCCGACGGCCACGCCGACGGCGACTCCGACGGCCACGCCCACGGCGACCCCGACGGCCACGCCGACGGCGACTCCGACGGCCACGCCGACGGCGACCCCGACGGCCACGCCGACGGTGACTCCGACGGCCACGCCCACGGCGACCCCAACGGCCACGCCGACGGCGACTCCGACGGCCACGCCCACGGCGACCCCAACGGCCACGCCGACGGCGACTCCGACGGCAACGCCAACGCCGACGCCGAAACCGGACGGTAAAGTGACGATCTGCCATAAAGGGCGGAAGACGATTAAGGTCGGTGCAAACGCGGTGTCCGCCCACCTTCGCCATGGTGATACGCTTGGTCCATGTCCCGATGACGACGGTAAGTCTGACGACAAGTCTGACGACAAGTCCGACGACAAGTCCGACGACAAGTCGTAAGTCCGACGGCAGTTGGAGATAACGTTAAGAGCAAAGGAACTTAACGGAAACTGATTAGGGATAAGGGCCGGAGGGGAACTTCCGGCCCTTTTTTATTGTTTTCACCGTTGTCATCCTGAAGCCGCTCGCGGCTGAAGCATCTCACTGTACTGGGTTGTGGCAGCGAATTCGCCTGGGTGAGATCCCTCGGCACACAACGCCTCGGGATGACAGATTAAAAAACGCCTCGGGATGACAGATTAAAAAGCACCTCAGGATGACAGGTTAACGCGCGCCTCGGGATCACAGATTAATGAGCGATTATGTCATGCCGCCCGCAGCGAGGAATCCGACCTGTTGTTGGTCATTCCGAG
>CAMYNX010000031.1 GCA_947259875.1 uncultured Gammaproteobacteria bacterium
CGCAAGCGGATATTGTTCAGGGCAGTATCACCATCGTGGCGCGCTGCCTCGGAAAGTTCAGCATAGGGGCTGGTTATCGATATATTCAACCTTCCGTCGTCTATCCGTAAACGTATATCGATGTTTCCGCCTTTCGGGAGTGGTTCGATCCCACGGTGGATCGCATTTTCCAATAGAAGTTGTAACATGAGTGCGGGAGTTTTTGCGGTCTTGGATAAGGATTCGGTTTGCCAGTTGGCATTTAATCTATCCTCCAGCCGTAATTTCTCCAACTTTAAATATTTTCGTGCGACCTTTATCTCGTTTTGAATCGGCATCAAGTCTTTGCTGTCATCCAACATCAGGCGGAATAAATCCGCCATGTCCTCGATGGCCGCCTCAGCGCGCACCGGAGCACGGCGGGTGAGGCTGGCGATGATGTTCATGCTGTTGAACAAGAAATGAGGTCGGATGCGGTACCTCAATATCGTGGCCCGCGCTCGTTCTTCAGCAAGCGTCTTTTGCCGCAACTGATGACGTGCAACGAAATAACGTAGCGCCAACGCGTTAATGATGGCGCTTACGGTCAGATTCTGTCCATGAAAATAGGCATACCAAGGTGGTCTAGAAGACTCGATGATGTCCGCGGCTGCCATCAACCACAATGCAAACTCGCTCACCAACCAGGTTATGCAAAGCAACAACAGATACGCCATGAGTACGGCGCGTCTCTCCCCGAGCCGGTTCAGATATGGGCGTGCAACACACAGCACGCCAATGCTCGTCAATGCAATCCATTGCAAGAACAAGGAAATGTAAAAAAGATCCTGAAAAACATTCGTTGTTAACGGTGGCGTTATGATTGTCGCGACGATGGCGAGAAATTCGGCGAGGACAACGACATTAATCACCATCTCACCTCGACAGAAGTCGGGTAAAAAGCCAGGTTCTGCGAGCTGGGAGGCGTCGAACTCTGTGTCCTGTGCCTTGGCTTGGCTGACGTCAGGTGACCGGGTGATGAAGTGCGGCATAACCAGCGTTAACCACGAACGATAGGCATTTGAATCTTTACGTGATAATTCCCGAGTTGCTCAAAATATTGCAGGCTAGCCTTGCCACCAAAATGTCGTGACAAACGCTCCTGCACAATATTCATGGCCATTTGGTTGCCTTTACGATGTTGTCCTTGGTTGGTGACCTCAGCTAAGGGATTGCTAATCATGACGTTTAACGTGTCATTATTCTCCGACCACATCTGTATGTCGATGGTACCACCGGCAAAACTCGGTTCGATGCCGTGATAAACCGCATTTTCTATCAACGGTTGTAGAGTCAATGAAGGAATCTGCGCGCTACGCGGGACATTTGATGCGGTCCATTTGACCTGCAAGCGATCGCCAAGGCGCAACTTTTCGATGTCGAGATATTGGCGGGCCAATTCGCCCTCGGCGGTGATCGGTACCATCTTGCGCGGATCTGCAAGAAGTACCCTGAATAAATCCGCAAGGTCCTGGAGCGCCTTCTCCGCGAGTTCTGGATCGGAACGAATAAGTGACGCGACACTGTTCAAGCTGTTAAACATGAAATGCGGCCGAATTCGGGATTGCAGCGCTTCCAGACGGCTACGCTGTTGTGCCTCGCTCTCAATCTGCGCACGATGGGAGACCGTAAAGTAACGCAACACCAGTACGTAAATTACCGCGCTGATGATCAAGGTACGCACCAGCAAAGACCAATGCCACTGCGGCCATCGCTGTGTAGTTATTTGCAAATAATGCATGCCCCAGACTGCTGCTTCTACGACGATCACCGTTACCAGCAGCAGTATGATGAAGATCATCATGGTCCCCAGCTCTACACGCATGCGGGTTAGGGACGGGGAGATGATCCTTAAAGTGAATATACCACTTACTGCGATCAGCTGAGCAAAAGCGGTCATCAACAAAAAGTCGTTCCAGGCCGCTTGGTTTAGCTGGTTATTTCGGCTCACGGTGAGCACAATGGCAAGAACCTGGGCCAGAACTAAAAGCCGCCATGCTATGGTGCCGCTGCCGAAATCCGGCAAAAAACTCTGTGAACGATGGTCGTTGCTACGCATAAAGACAAGGCTGCAAGGCGTTACCTATAGGAGATAGGGAGATTATGGCACCGGTTGGCGGCAGAGTAATCTCGCCGCCACGGTTGGATGGCGGCAGCGGACCGCACGCGGACAAAAAAAACCCCCCGGATGCTGTCGGGGGGTGAGGTGACCTGATTCGGATACTAGGTGGGGGTGTCTGAGGAAGGTGTCCCGAACCAGGTATATTGATTCGGATACTAGGTGGGGGTGTCTGAGGAAGGTGTCCCGAACCAGGTATATTCTGTAACCAGATGTATTGCAATTTTGTCAAGAGTTTAGGCCAGCCCTCACGACTGCGCAACAACCGACGATGGGCGGACTCTACCAGCGGACAAACGGCGGCAAAGACTCCTCAGGAAGATACCAGCACCTTATCCTAGCACAATACGTGGAAATTCCCAGCAATGCGTCCGGTTATTGGGTCCACCTGGGGAATGGTGGCGTCGCGATCCCCCGCTGCGATGCTGGACAAGCGCTCATCGGCGGGTACGCATGCGCGACTTTGGTTCCAGCATTGAGTGACACCGCATGGGTGCGCTGAAAACACAGCCGGCGCCGTGGTACCTCTAACCATTGAGGCAAATCATTACTACGGCCATCGTGCATATCGCGCGCATCGACCGAACCAAATCGTCCATGATTTCGCCGCTTGGATGCGATATCCGGGCTAACGATCGTTACGGTATACTCGCGCGCCTATGAGCACGAGTAAACCTTGGGGTGGCCGCTTTCGACAAGCCACCGACCATAGAGTGGAGTCTTTCACTTTGTCACTGGACTTTGATCGTCGTTTGTACGCGCACGACATTCGGGGGTCTATCGCGCACGCGAAGATGTTGGCGCATGTTGGGGTTCTGACCGGCACAGAGTGTGACGAAATAGTAACTGGGCTAAAGCAGATCAAATCCGATATCGAGCGAGGTGAGTTCGAATGGTTGCCGGCGCTCGAGGACGTGCATATGAATATCGAGTTCCGGTTGACGGAGCGGATTGGTGACGTCGGCAAGAAACTACATACCGGAAGATCGCGTAACGATCAAGTTGCTACCGATTTGCGTCTGTATTTGCGTGACGCCGTGGACGAGATACTGAATGCATTAGTTGCGATACAAATCGGACTGTTTGACATCGCAGAGAGGGAGGCAGAGACCATCATGCCCGGCTTCACTCACATGCAGGTGGCGCAACCGGTGACGGTGGGACATCACGTGATGGCATGGTCAGAGATGCTCGAGCGCGATGTGCAACGCCTGTTCGAGGCGCGTCAGCGAATTAATATCATGCCACTGGGCGCGGCTGCACTTGCCGGTACAAGTTTTCCGATAGACCGCACCTTTGCCGCCAGGGACTTGGGTTTTGACGCGCCATGCGCTAATTCATTAGATGCCGTATCCGATCGCGATTTTGTCATCGAGTTCGTTGCCGACGCGTCGATATTGATGGTTCATTTGTCGCGAATGGCGGAAGAGTTGATCCTGTGGTCTTCAGAACCGTTCGGCTTTATCCAGATTGGGGATGCGTTCTGTACTGGCTCCAGCATCATGCCACAAAAAAAGAACCCCGATGTGGCGGAGTTAACGCGCGCTAAGAGCGGACGAGTGTTTGGCCACCTTGTGGCGATCCTCACCGTGATGAAAGGCCAGCCCCTCGCCTACAATCGAGATAATCAAGAGGACAAAGAGCTGTCCTTCGATACCGTAGACACCGTGTTAGCCTGCCTGGAAGTTATGAAGGGCATGATGTCGGACATCCATTTCCAGCGTGAGCGATTATTGGCGGCGGCGCAACGAGGTTACTCTACGGCTACAGATCTTGCGGAATATCTGGTGGGCAAGGGCGTACCATTCCGCGATGCCCATGAGGCCGTGGGAAAGACTGTTCGATACGCCTTAGAGCAACACAAGAGCTTGTCGGACTTGAGCTTGGAGGAATTACGGCGTTTTAACGGCGAGATCCAAGAAGATGTTTTCGACCGATTGACGATTGAAGGTTCCGTCGGTGTCCGTGTGCATCTAGGTGGCACGGCACCGAGCGAAGTCACAAAGTCTGTGCAAAACGCCCGCGAGCAGTTGACCCGCCATCGCGAACTGCTCGAGAGATTGCCGAGGTGAGACGGCATCATGGGCGAGTTCCGGTGTGATTAGCGCGAGTATTGTAGTTGTTATGCATATTATGCAGCGGAGACACCCACAGCGTCTTGTCCAGGAAATGACGATATTCGACTCTCACGTTGCTTGGCAAGAATAGGGGCGGGGCTGTCCCGATGCTGGCGCGGTCTTGAACGCCTGGACTTGCGCTTAACTCAACGCATAGCTATGGCTATGCATTTCGCTCCAGCGCGGCGCTCGTCCCCGCACAGCAGGGGGCTCGTCCCCGCACAGCGGGGAAACCAACCGCCCGACCCTGCGCTCGTCCCCTGCACAGCTGGGGAACTCCGCGTAGCACAAGTCCCTTCGCCCTCATCCGGGATCCTTGGTGCAATATATGGGCTAGAAGTGTCAAGTTTAGTTTTCCATTACCGTGAAAGTCGTTATCCTTTGTCATCTGTTGCCATAACAACCTCAAAGGAGTGCGTTCCCCATGCTGCGATTGAAAATTCCGGCGATGATAACGGCTTTCGTGTTTGGGTCATCCCTATTAGCGGCGGCTTGTGGCCAAAAGGGCCCGTTGTACCTGCCGAATGTTGACAAATCCAAGCAAGAACAAAGCGAGACGCAGGAAAAAAAGAAACCAGAGGAACAACGCGGCGGCAGCGGTTACTGATCTCGCCGCGCTTGTACGAAGTGCAAAATTGCGTACGGAGGAGGTGTTGACGAATTTCACCCATCGTGATGGTGAGCTTTAT
Organism: uncultured Gammaproteobacteria bacterium; assembly: GCA_947259875.1. Taxonomy (GTDB): domain Bacteria; phylum Pseudomonadota; class Gammaproteobacteria; order Arenicellales; family JAANXG01; genus CALZGZ01. The sequence continues at coordinate 4,944 of CAMYNX010000031.1, forward strand.
GCTGAGCAGGTACGGCTTGCGGATATTGCCGCAGAGGTTGGCACGCCTTGTTATGTCTACTCGCGAGCGGCAATTGAGCGGAATTTCCAGTCGCTGTCGACCGCATTCGAGGACTATCCGCACCTTATTTGTTACTCGGTAAAGGCGAACTCTAATCTGGCGGTATTGAACGTTCTTGCCCGACTCGGATCGGGCTTTGACATCGTGTCGGGAGGTGAGCTGGAGCGTGTGTTACGCGCCGGTGGTGATCCGGCGAAAATAGTGTTCTCCGGTGTTGGTAAGTCGAAACGCGAGATTGAACAGGCGTTAGAAGTGGGAATTCGATGCGTCGATGTTGAGTCCACCGCAGAACTGCGTCGTGTGAATGCGTTGGCGGCGCGGATCGGGATCAAGGCGCCGGTGGCAATTCGGGTGAATCCTGATATAGACGCCAACACTCATCCGTATGTCGCGACAGGTTTAAGGCAAACAAAGTTCGGCATCCCCATGGAAGATGCAATAGCTGCTTATCAGCTGGCGCTGGATATGAGTCATGTTGCCGTGCATGGCATTGCCACGCATATCGGCTCACAAATCACTGACACCACACCGTTCACCGAGGCGTTGGATAAATTGTTGCGCCTCGTGGAGGACTTGGAGGAGATTGGCATCACCATTGAAAACGTCGATATCGGTGGTGGTCTTGGTGTTCGATATCACGATGAGGAGGTTCCGGGCACCAAAAACTTCGTGACTGCGCTGATCAAAGCGATGCATGCCCGTGGCTTCGATCTGCCGCTCATTATTGAACCGGGGCGCTCGATCGTGGGGGACGCAGGCATATTGTTGACGAAAGTGGAATACGTTAAGTCCAATGCCGCCAAGAATTTTGCAGTGGTGGATGCCGGCATGAACGACCTTATCCGTCCTGCTTTGTACGATGCCTGGCAAGATATAGTCCCGCTTATCGCTGGGCGTGACAGCAAGAGAAACCGGTACGACGTGGTCGGACCCGTATGTGAGACTGCCGATGTGTTGGGCAAAGATCGCGACTTGGACGTGGTCGAGGGCGACATACTGGCGGTGTGTACTGCAGGAGCTTATGGCTGGGTGCTTAGTTCAAACTACAATTCTCGTCCGCGTCCACCAGAGGTGATGGTGGATGGCGATCAGTACTATTTGATCCGCCATCGAGAGACGATCGACGAGTTGTGTGCTGCGGAGTCCATCCTGCCGGAATAATTATTGCAGCGGGTAGCCGTGATGGGCTAGAGGGGCCGCAACGGCGATGTCTTTGGAGTCTAACCCATAACGAGTTGCCACAAAATTGTCGTGATTGGTTGACAACTTCGGACTGACACGCGTAGAGGACGTGTTAGTGGCAAGTGTCGTTTCTATCGGGCATGCTAATTCATACATCGCAATTTGAAGATTTTTCAATGTGGCAATGGCAGTTTACACTTTTTAATGAGGGATTCTCGTTCCTGGCCCGTTGGCCCACTGCGGTTAATGTTAGCGTGAGTGATAGCCGGTAGAATGTTTTTCAGCTTTATACCCGAGTCGAGCGCATAAAAAGCATGGGCGACCTATTCGATTTCGACCAGCCAGCATCCTTGTACGCGGTGATGGGTAATCCGGTTGCCCATAGCCATTCCCCGCAGATCCATCAGATGTTTTCCGAACAGTTTGGATTGCGTGTCGAATATCAGAAGATTCAGGTGGACTTGGGTGGATTACCTCAAGCGGTAGCCAACTTCCGTGCAGCCGGAGGACAGGGATTGAATATCACGTTGCCGTTCAAACTCGACGCCTTTCGGCTGGCTGGCGAACTCAGCCCGCGCGCCCTATTGGCCGAAGCGGTCAACACCATTTCATTTGCCGATGATGACCAAATTATCGGCGATAATACCGACGGCGCGGGTCTTTGCCGGGACATCTTGTTTAATTTGGAGCGCCCTATTTCAGGGCGCCGGGTGCTGTTAGTCGGCGCTGGTGGCGCAGTGCGTGGGGTGCTGGGACCGATTCTCGAGGCGTACCCCGAATTGTTGGTTATCGCTAATCGAACCGTCGATAAAGCGGTGGAACTGGAACGCCATTTCTCCAGTTTCCGAACTGTCGCGGGATGCGGTTTTGATGACTTGCCCGGCCAGCAATTCGATATCGTCATCAATGGCACCTCGGCGAGTGTCGCTGACGAGGTACCCTCGATTCCGCACACGGTATTCGCCCCCGGCGCTCTGGCTTACGATATGATGTACGGCGGCCGGCCCACTGTATTTATTGAGTGGGCAGCGCGTCACGGCGCCGGCCAGACTGCCGATGGTATCGGCATGCTCGTTGAACAGGCAGCAGAATCCTTTGCCATCTGGCATGATCGCACCCCACAGACCGGACCGGTGATTGCCGCTCTCAGGAATGCCCGCGCGGCGTAGCCAGGATTTCCGATCGTGCGGCTGTGTATCGTATCCAACATCACCGGCCGCCGGTTGCGGGGCTGAGAAGACTTGCTGCCTGAGGACGCGGTCTGGAATCCCGCACGCAACCATCGGACTATCGCAGCGTAACGAATTCTTCCGCGGCTGTGGGATGGATCGCGACGGTGTTATCGAAGTCACGCTTTCGCGCTCCCATCTTTACCGCCACCGAAAACCCCTGGATGATCTCATCCGCAAAGTCCCCAATCATGTGGCACCCAACGATGCGTTCGTGTTCGCCGACAGTTACCAACTTTACGACTGTCGGAGACCTTCTTGCGAGCACAGAGTAGTACATGTTGGTGAAACGACTCTGATAGACCTTGACCATTTGCTCGCCGAATTGCTCTTGCGCCTCGTCTTCGGTTAGCCCCACAGTCCCAATGGGAGGGTGGCTGAACACGACACTGGGGATATCGTCGTAATCTAGCTTGGCACCCGGTTGTCCGCCAAACAAACGGTCCGCCAGTCGCCTGCCGGCGGCGATGGCCACTGGTGTAAGCGCCCGGCGTCCAGTGACGTCGCCCACAGCGTAGACACCCTCGACGCTCGTGTTTTGGTAAGAGTCGGTGGTGATGGATTCGTCGTCATCGGTAACAATGTCGGTATGCTCGAGGCCGATGGTATCGGTAGTTGGACGCCGGCCGATTGCCCAAAGCACCTGGTCGAAGCCGCTGATCACCTCGCCGTCGAGCCGGCGCAACAACAGACGTCCGTTATCCTCACGTTCAACGCTTTGCAGCTGCAATCGCGTGAGGATGCTGATGCCCGCACATTCCATTTCCTCCATCAGGGTTTCGCGCAACGTCACATCAAAGGGGCGCAACAATTGTTCCTTGCGCAGCAGTATGGTTACCTCTGAACCCAGGCTGTTTAGTACGCCCGCAAGCTCTACGGCGATGTATCCGGCGCCGACTACTACCACGCATGGTGGCAGATGCTCGAGCTCGAAAAATCCATCGCTGGTGATACCCAACTCAGCGCCTGGCAGTTCGGGAATGATGGGGCGGCTGCCGGTGGCGATCAAAATATGCTCGCCGGTAAACGTCTGGTCGCCGACCACTACCGTGTGGTTGTCGTTAAAGCGCGCAAAACCTTCGATCTTGGCCACACCGGATTCATCAAGGCCGCGGTGATAAATGTTGTTCAGCCGCTCGATATAAGTGTCGCGGGCTTGTTTAATGGCCAGCCAATCAAAGCCGTTTTGTTGTATGTCGAAACCGTATGCCGGTGCGTCGTGAAGTATCTCGGCAATACGAGACGTTGTCCACATCACTTTTTTCGGTACGCAGCCAACGTTGACGCATGTGCCACCGATACGTCCCGCCTCAATGATCAACACCTTGGCCCCATAGGAGGCCGCCCGCCGTGCTGAGGCGATGCCGCCACTGCCACCGCCAATCACTAAGTAGTCGTAACGAGTCGTCATGGTTATCGAATTGGAATCATGATTTGGATTGGAAGCAAAGCATACGTGGTAAAGTTATTGCACGTAAACCATGAACGTAAAGCCATGAGTACTGTTGATCACCCCAATCCCTTATTGCAATTGCAGGGTCTGCCTCGATTCAGCGCCATTCGTCCCAAACATGTGGAACCGGCGCTCGATAGGTTGTTGGCCGACAACCGCGGCCGCCTCAAAGGCTTGGAGGCGATGGAAAACGCGGCGGATTGGCACAACTTTGTGCAACCGATGGAGGACGCAAACGAGCGTCTGACGCGGATGTGGTCACCGGTGTCACACCTGAATTCGGTCAAGGATTCCGAAGACCTTAGACAGGTCTATGAGGCATGCCTGCCCAAGCTGTCGGCCTATCACACCGAGGTGGGTCAGAACGAGGTATTCTACCGGGCATTCAAGCACATTGCTGGCAGTCCCGGATTCTCGGGTCTCGATACGGCGCAGCGTAAGGTTGTCACCAATGCGCTGCGCGATTTCCGCCTGCTGGGGGTGGGTCTGCCGCCGGAGAAGAAAAAACGCTTTAAGGAAATTCAGCAGCAGTTGTCAAAACTTTCCAATCAATTCGAGCGCAACGTGATGGATGCGACCCAGGCATGGTCGCTGCACATCAAAGACAAGAAAGACCTGTCCGGATTGCCCGACAGTTTAATAGCCATGGCGCGACAGATGGCTGAACGAGACCAGTTACAGGGTTGGAAATTTTCGTTGGATATACCTTCGTATCTCCCTTTCATGATGCACGCGGATAATCGGTCACTAAGACAAAGGATGTATGAGGCCTATGTCACACGGGCCAGTGACCAAGGCCCTAACGCGGGACAACAGGACAACACCGACCTGATTCGCCAGTTGCTGAAATTACGCCAAGAATCCGCGCACCTACTCGGGTTCAGCAACTATGCGCAGGTTTCCTTGGAAACGAAGATGGCCGAGACGCCGGGCCAGGTGCTGGATTTCTTGCGTGATCTTGCACGCCGTTCCAGGGCTGTCGCCAACAAGGAGTTAGAGCAAGTAAAACGTTTTGCCAGGGACGAGTGCGGGCGGGAAGATTTGCAAGCGTGGGACTTGGCCTATTACTCCGAGAATCTGCGCCAGTCCCTGTATCGGTTTACTGACGAGGACATCAGGCCCTATTTTCCCGCTACACGGGTGTTGCACGGATTGTTCCATGTGGTTCGCCATTTATACGGATTGACTATCAGCGAAATTAGCGACGTTGACGCGTGGGATCGCGACGTGCGCTTTTTCGAAATTAGTGATGCGAACGGTGACGTGCGAGGGCGCTTCTACGTGGATCTTTATGTGCGCCCACACAAGCGCGGTGGCGCGTGGATGGACGAGTGTGTCAGCCGCAAGCGCGACACCCATGGCACGCAGATCCCAGTCGCCTATCTGACCTGCAATTTTTCGCCACCGGTGGGTGATAAGCCCGCATTGTTGGCTCACGACGAAGTGGTGACTTTGTTCCACGAATTTGGTCACGGATTACACCATATGTTGACAAAAGTGGACTATGTGGGGGTGTCCGGCATCAACGGTGTGGCGTGGGACGCGGTCGAACTGCCCAGTCAATTCATGGAAAACTGGTGTTGGGAGCGCGAGGCCCTCGACATCATCGGCGGCCACTACCACTCGGAAGCACCGCTGCCCGATGATCTATTGCAAAAAATGAGGTCAGCGAAGAATTTTCAATCAGGGATGCAGATGTTGCGTCAGATCGAGTTTGCCTTGTTCGATATGCTGCTGTATTACGATTTCCATGCCAGCGACGAGCAGTCGGTCCAAGGTTTGTTAAATGAAGTGCGCCATGAGGTTGCAGTGGTGATACCTCCCGCCTATAACCGGTTCCAGAATAGTTTTACACATATCTTTTCCGGCGGCTACGCGGCGGGATACTATAGCTACAAATGGGCCGAGGTATTATCGGCGGATGCCTTCAGCCGTTTCGAGGAGGAGGGTATTTTTAACCCCCAAACCGGACGGGCTTTCCTGGAATCCATCTTGGAGCAAGGCGGCTCACGCGAGCCTATGGATCTATTCTTAGCGTTTCGCGGCCGTAAGCCCACTATCGACGCGTTGTTGCGTCACAATGGGCTAAGCGTGTAATTTGCTTCATGAAATCGGAAGCTCGACTATACTACTTACGTACCTTGAGACTATGAGATAGGCCATGAAGCGAAAACATTGTTTGCATAGATGGCGTAGTGCCGTGTGCTGGGGCCTGGTGTGTTTGACGGTGCCATTATTGAGCCATGCCGGCAAGTTGTACAAGTGGGTAGACGAGGACGGAAAAGTCACCTATCAGGATCAGCCGCCGCTTGGGGAAGCGACCGTGATTCGAGACGATTCAACTACCGCAGCGTCGCCCGCTTCCGGTACGGCTGCCAATACGGCACAGCAAACCGCAGTGGAGGCCAACCCGGTGACCTTATTCAGTGTACCGATTTGCAACACTTGCGATCTGGTCCGTATGGTGCTCGAGCAGAACAAAGTGCCGTTCGAGGAGAAAAACGCAGATCGCAGTGTAGAAGTACAAAAGGAAATGCAAGACAAGGCCGGCCAATTGACGGTGCCGATCCTGATCATCGGCGAAAAAGTGCTCACTGGATTCAATGGTCCAGAGCTCATTCAAGAGCTGAAGACCGCCGGTTATACCTTGGTGCAACGTCGAGGAGCACAGCAAGCCGCCGGTGCGAGCGCGGAGGAATCGGACGCAGGACAGCCTGAGCTCGAGCCAGGTGATGTTCAGGAATCAAAAGCGCCCGGCACCCAATCCACCAACTACTGAATCGTTCCGATCACCGCCGTTCCCGCAAAAGAAAATGTGTCAGAAAATGGGGTCTGAGTTGAATTCAGACCCCATTTTTTCTTCTGCCATCACCGTGATCCTAGTCGCAGTAGATGGGTTAGGATCGTGAAAATCGCTTCCTGGAATGTAAATTCTTTACGCGTGCGCCTGCCGCAGGTGCTGGATTGGCTGGTGTCCAATCCCGTGGACATCCTATGTCTGCAGGAAACCAAGCTTGTGGATGGAGAGTTTCCGGTAGCGGCCATCGAAGAGGCGGGATACCACGTGGTCTACGCCGGACAGAAGACCTACAACGGCGTCGCTGTCTTCAGTACACAAGCGCCCACGGAAGTGGTTACCGACCTGCCGGACATGGATGATCCCCAGCGGCGGATTCTGGGAGCGACCATTGGTGCACTCCGCGTACTCAACGTTTATATACCGAATGGTCAGTCGGTTGGCTCGGAGAAATATCTCTACAAAATGGACTGGCTACAGAGGCTTCAAAACTACGTGGAACAACAGTTACGTGTGTATCCGCAATTTTTACTGTTGGGTGATTTCAATATTGCTCCAGAGGATGCGGATGTGCATGACCCGGAATTGTGGGCAGGTAAAGTACTGTGTAGTGATCCAGAGCGGCAAGCATTCCGCGGTCTGATCGAGATGGGTTTGCGCGACACGTTTCGTAAGTTTGCCCAACCTGAAAAGACATTTTCCTGGTGGGACTATCGGGCCGCGGCGTTCCGGCGCAATCTGGGATTGCGCATCGATCACATTCTGTGCAGTACTGCTTTGTACGAGCACTGCATATCATCGACCATCGATCAGGATCCGCGGAAGTGGGAACGCCCTTCCGATCATGCACCGGCAGTCGCGGAGTTCAAGATCTAGTCCGTTTGTCTACGATCGCCAATGACACCAAAGCCTTGGATACCAATTTTACTGGCCCTGGTTTCTCGCAATACACTTCGGATTCCACCACGCTCAACCGAGACCCAGGTTTGAGCACTGCGGCCTTACAGTGCAGGCTGTGACCTTGCGCGCCGCGCAGAAAATTGATCTTGAATTCGACGGTAAGCACCATCTGGTCGATCCCGATTAGGGTGGCCGCCGCTGAGCCGGCGGTGTGATCGGCGATGGTCGCCTGTACCCCGGCGTGTACCAAGCCGTCCTGCTGAAGATGTCGCTCCGCCAAGGCGAGGCGAGTTTCGCAGCGCCCTTCGCCATACTCCACGAGTTGTAAGCCAAGATCCCGGATAAAGGGGGCGGCATCGAAGATGCGCCGTAATTCGTCTGCGTTTAGCATTGTCGCCTACGATTCCTGAATAGTTCGCTGATCCTATCATGGGGGTGATCGGGAAAATCCCGAATCGTATTTAGCTTCCGATTGCTTTACATATGATACCGATACGGTCAAAAATGATCGTCCCCTGAGCTTGGCGCGTTTTTAGTAAACCCAAGATGAGACCCACGCGCACGTCATTTTCTTGGCACCCATTATCGGAATGGATGGACGCGATTATTGATAATCGGTCAACCACCGCAGATGAGTGCGTCGAAAATTTCGATGGGCTGCGGGCCGTGGCGGCGCTCATGGTGTTCGCGCTGCATCTCGAAACGGTGCCGCGATTCGCGCTTGGGCCCGCCGGTGTCTTCGTATTTTTTGCGTTGAGTGGGTTTTTGCTTTATTCCGGTTTCCTGAAAATCAGGGATCATCCCGATACGCGTACCATTGTGGCTTATCTCGTGCGGCGTGTATTTCGCGTTCTGCCACTGTTCATTGTGTGCGTGGCATCGATTGCTTACCTGTTCAACGGTTGGAAGGGTGATTTTGCGTTGGATTGGACGCAACAACACGTATTATTTGTCAGGGGCGATGCCCATCTGTGGACGATGAAGACAGAGATGGTGTTTTATCTGTTCCTGCCTGTTTTGATTCTGGTCCTGGATCCAGTCCGTTCGCGCCGGTGGCGGTGCGTGACCCTATTTGTTGCCGGTATTGGTACCTGGTATCTGTTTGAGGTGCGAGCGGTGTTGCAAATGAGCGGGGGTTCGCCCTTTTTTGCCCCGTTTCTGTTCGGCATGGCCGCGGTGCACCTACGCCACCGTGTGACGCCCCGAGTTGCTCGCGGCCTGGTGTTTTTCTCGCTGGCCGCGATTGTGGTGTTTAGCTCCGACTTTTCGTGGGGGCAACCGATGCGCCAATACTTCGGTCTCAACCATCTGTCGGAACTATGGGCATTTGGGTTCTTGCTTTATCTGCCCTGTGCGGCTTTGGTGTTGGGGGTGAGCCGAGAACGCAGTTGGTTGTGGGGTAACCGATTTCTTCGGCTAGTCGGGGTGTGTGGTTTTGGTTTCTATTTGTGGCACCTGCCAATTATTCTGCTGGTCATGAAATGGGGTTTGCCCACGCCGCTCTATGAGCTTACATGTTTTACGTTGACGCTGGGTTTATCAATACTGACATACCTGATCGTGGAGCGACCCGGAATTGTTGTTGGCCGACTTACCGCTCAATGGATAAAGAGCGATGTGACAGCATTCAAAGTGGTACGACCGGCATGGGTATGTCTGATGTTGCTTGTGGTATTTTTCGCGTACCGTCATGCGTTCGTGACGAGTGCGCGCATCGATTTTGTCGTCGAGATGTGGTCATCACAATCGACCGTGGCGAAGTTTTACGTTGATAACGGAGATGGATTCTCGGAGATGCTAACTGGAAGTGCGCCGGTAGCGGAAAAAACCTGGCTGACGCTGAACCTTAAGACAAAGGACGTTCCTGTCCATCAACTGCGATTTGATCCAGGTGAGACTGACGGCGAATACAGGATCAGGAAAATATCCGTACGTTACCCTTTCGACGATACCCGGTATGAGTTGGATTTGGTGAATTTTCGTAGTTTGATTGGGGTCCGTCGCCTAGTGAACGGTAAACAGTTCTTGACGGTCATCGCTGAAACCGATCACCAAGACCCAGTGCTAATGTATGACGGAGAGACGCATCAGCCGTCCCTGCATACCCACACATTTCGAATACTGATAGCGATTTTCGGCACCCTGGTGTTGTTGATCATGTCCAAAGTCCTCGATGCAATCATGGCCGCAAGGACCGGGACAGAACGCCCGCCTCCCAAACCACATCCTTCCCAGGCTTAGCCCGCATATCGCGCCAAAGATCCCGGATGATGGTAAAGGGACTTGGCGTGTCTACACTGTGTATAGCCGACAATAGGGGCGGGGCGCCTTGGTGCACTATGCGGGTTAGCTATTCTTGCTGTACGCCGCTGAACCGGCACGCGCTGATGCGATCAAGACCGGCGTAGTCTCTAAACGACGCGATATTCTGGCCACCGTTGCGCAGCATCGTATGCCGAATGGCGCGGGCTTGGTCAAAGCCGTGCTCGACGAGCAACCACCCCCCGGGTTCGAGGTGCTGCGGCGCTTGGGCCACGATAATCTTCAGCGCATCCAACCCATGTGCACCGCTGATCAGCGCCGACTGCGGCTCGAACTGTAAGTCTCCCTGATCGAGGTGGGGGGCATCTTGCGCCACATAGGGGGGATTGGAGACGATCACGTCGAAACGCCGAGAAGCAACGGGCGCGAACCAGTCGCCGCATCGAAATTCTATGTTGGGTAGGGTCAGTCGCTTGCCGTTGTGCTGCGCGACGACAAGGGCATCGTTGGAGATGTCGGTCGCAGTAATCCGGCATTTAGGCCGCTCCGCGGCGATGGCCAGGGCGATTGCCCCGCAGCCGGTTCCCAGGTCGGCAATATGCCACGATGCCTCGGTGGGGATGCGGGTTAGGGCGTGTTCCACCAGTAGTTCCGTTTCTGGACGCGGGATCAGAGTAGCGGGGGTGACATGCAGATCTAGTGACCAGAATCCACACACGCCGGTGATGTAGGCAATCGGCTCTCCCGCCGCCCTGCGTTGCACCAAGTTGCGAAACTTGACCCACTCACAGGTTGCCAAGGAATCTTCGCTATGGGACAGCAGCCACGCGCGATCTTGATCGATGCAGTGCTGCAGCAGCATCTCGGCATCAACATAAGCGTTGTCGGATGCAACCGCGAATGTTCGGCGTGCCCAACTCAGTGCCGTCCCGATCGTTTGCACGTCGACAGCATTTGATTCGATCGCTCTGACGGTAACGGCACGCATGGTGATTCAAGGAAATGGTTGGCCTGAGACAATAAACGGGATGTGTTAGTTTTCCCCGGATAACGCGGCCAGTTGATCCGTTTGGTGCTCGGAGGTCAAGGGTTCGATAACCTGGTCGAGGCCGCCCTGGAGGATGTCATCGAGTTTGTATAAGGTCAGGCCGATGCGATGATCGGTGATCCGATTTTGTGGGAAGTTATAGGTTCGTATACGCTCCGATCGATCGCCGCTGCCCACCAGATTGCGACGTGTTTCCGCTTCCGCGGTGCGCTGTTTTTGAATCTCCGCCTCCAATAGTCGTGACTTTAAAATCGACAACGCGCGGGCTTTGTTTTTATGCTGCGATCGTTCATCCTGGCACTCTACTACGATGCCGCTTGGTATATGGGTGATACGGATCGCCGAATCGGTTTTGTTCACGTGTTGACCGCCGGCGCCGGAGGCGCGAAACGTGTCGATACGCAGCTCATCCCCGCTGACTTCAATTTCGTCGATCTCGTCCGCTTCCGGCAATATGGCTACGGTACATGCGGAGGTGTGAATACGTCCCTGAGATTCGGTTTCCGGAACGCGCTGCACCCGGTGTGCGCCGGATTCAAATTTCAAACGCGAATACGCTCCTGTTCCGACAATGCGGCTTATGATTTCTTTGAAACCGCCGTATTCCCCTTCGCTCTTGCTCATTACCTCCACTTTCCAGCGCCGGCGTTCCGCGTATAGGGAGTACATCCTGAACAAGTCACCAGAGAATAACGCAGCTTCATCCCCGCCGGTGCCGGCCCGAATCTCTAAGAAGATGTTTCGCTCATCGTTGGGATCTTTGGGTAATAATAGCTTCTTGAGTTGCTGTTCGTGTTCTTCAATTTGATTGCGTAATCCATTGATCTCTTCTTGGGCGAGCTTGCGAACGTCTTTGTCCGCGTCGGACAACATCGATTGTGCAGATTCCAACTCATCACAAACGCGTTGGTAACTTTGATATCGTTCCACAACCGGCGAGATATCAGATAGTTCGATGGATAATCCGCGGAACCGCTTCTGGTCGCCGATTACATCCGGGTCAGACAACAACGCATTGATCTCTGCTTGCCGTTGGGTCAGGTGATCCAACTTCGTTTGGATGGACGGTGTCAATGCTATTTTTCTTGTTTGAGATTGAACAGCCGACGGGCAGCATGGATCAATATATCATCCGGGTCGGCCTTGTTTAAGGCGTCACTTGGGGCGTGTGCGAACTTCTGAACAAGGGCACGGGCAAGTTGGGCCATGACCTTTTCGGGATCATCACCGGCTCGCAACCGGCGATGTGCCCGTTCCAGTTCCTTCTCGGATATATGGTCGATATGTTCTCGAATCTCTAGAATGGTAGGCACCGCATCCAGACCGTGCAGCCAGCGCATGAACTGTGCCGAATGAAGTTCGATGATTTTCTCGGCTTCTTCAGCTGCAGCCTGTCTGGCCTCAATGTTCTCCTGTATCACTTCCCGTAGATCATCGACTGAATATAGATAGACATCGTTCAGATCAGCCACCTGTTCTTCGATGTCCCGAGGTACCGCCAGATCCACCAAGAACATCGGTTTGTGCTTACGCTGTTTGAGGGCTTGTTCCACCGCGCCTTTACCTAAGATGGGTAAGGTGCTGGCGGTTGAAGAAACCAGGATGTCGGCCTCGGCAAGTCGACTGGGTAGTTCCGCGAGCGATATCGCTTCGCCATCGAAGTTCTTGGCCAGTTGTTGGGCGCGTTCCAGGGTACGATTGGCGACAATGATATGCCGAACGCCCTGATCGTGAAGGTAACGCCCGGTTAATTCAATGGTGTCGCCGGCGCCGATCAGTAACACTTTTTCTTTGCTGATGTCGGCAAAGATGCGTTTCGCCAGGCTGACGGCGGCATACGCGACAGAGACTGCACTCGCGCCGATGTCGGTGTCGGTACGCACCTGTTTCGCAACGGCGAAAGTCTGCTGAAACAGCCGATTGAGAACCTTGCCGGTTGCTCCGGTCTTGTGAGCAATGCTGAACGCCTCCTTCATTTGTCCGAGAATCTGAGGTTCGCCCAGAACCATCGAATCCAGCCCCGAGGCCACTCTAAATGCGTGCCGCACCGCATCCTCCCCTGGATGCCGGTATAGATAGGGGCCGACGGTATCGATCTTCAGGTGATGGTAGTCGCACAACCAGTCCACCAGAGCGTCCGGGTCGTGCTCTTCTTGACGGCAGTACAACTCGGTTCGATTACAGGTTGAGATAATTGCTGCTTCGCTGACGGCGCGGCGACTCGAGATATCCCTCAGTGCGTCATCCAGGTGCTCTATGGTGACCGCGGCCCGCTCCCGGATGCGAATTGGAGCTGTCTTATGATTTAATCCCAGGGCTAGTAGGTACATGTTGTCAACGGGTTGCAGTAGGCGTTACAGCTTTGGATGAGAACCGCAGTGGCGTATTTTAGCGCCGAATGCCAGCTTTTTGAGCTAAAGCCCAGGCGGTCGTAGCGGCATTGCGGAAGCCTGCTGCCGATGAATTTGAAAGGCCGTCATGGTTGTTACCGTCAGTCCCCATAATCCTAGCAGCAATATGACGCTGGCGGTAATCAGCAGTAGCCAAAGGCCATCTTTCCACCACTGCCACATGACCCACAGTGTTCCCCACGCGACCACGGGCGACAACACCATAGGTGGAACGAGCACCATCATGGTCGATCGGCCCAACCGCGACAACGCGATCACGAGCAGAACGAACAGCGCAGGGGCAAACCACTGTCCCGTAATGCTGATCAGGTACCAATAATCCAAATCTAGCCGCGTTTGAGAGACCCCGAATGCCATTATCGCTACGACCAGAATCAGAACTCGGTATTGAAGGGTTTTGTTGGTGCTCGGCTGCAGACCAAGCCGCTCCCGCCCGTCAGTCAGCAGAAATCCAAAACTCCGAAGCGCGGTCTCGAGAGCGGATAATGTAAGTGCGACAACCATGAACGCCGTCAGCGTACTCGCCCACTGACGTGGGATGCCCAACATTGATATAAATTGCGCTCCCCGATCAATGAACTCATTCAGCCACCGGACGATAGGCTCGTGTTGTGGCCAGGAGACATAACTACGATGCCAACTGTCCGTGTCGGCAAACCCCGTAGTCAATACGATTACGGCGGTGATCGCCAGTAGCCCGTCTCCTACGACACCTCCGTAACCAAGTAGCGGCGCATCTTGCTGGTGCTCGATCTGGCGTACTGTAGGACCGGCGTGAACAAAAGCATGGTAGCCGGCGAACGCCCCACCGGTTAACACCATTGGTATGAGTACCGTTGGGTTAGGTAGATTTACTTGTCCATTGATCCGCGGAGCAGTGATGTCCGGCTGATAGATGCTGATGCCGATGAAGATCAATAGGATGACGATTAGCAGTAGAATTCCCGCTAACACGCCACGCGGACGCGCAGTACTCCACACCGGATCCTTGATGCTCAGGTAGCCGGTAATCAACACGATGACACTCCAGATGAGCCCAGGCCCTAATACCAATACGTCTTGGTTCCAACCTTGGATACGCCACGCTCCGGTTATCGCCAACGGCAGGTATTGGCCCAGGATGAAAGCCGCGAGCGATATAGCAAGTACCAGCCCTAGATTCAACAGCAGGTGTTCTGCGGTTGCAGCAAATAGCGACTGGCGCAAGAAAATTGTGATTGGCATCAAAGATAAAAACAGCCATCCTACCGATGGGTTCGCGACCAGGACTTCGCCGATCAATAGTGTCAGCACTGCGCACACGACTATCAGTAAGATTCCGGCAAGACCAAAAAATGGTATCGTTGCCGTTGTGCCCACTAATTCTTGAGCCAGAGATTGTGGGCCAACCCCCGAGTACCGTAATGATGCCCATAGGGTACCGATAGCATAGGTACCCGCAACTAGGACGGTACCAACGACAATCCACAAAAAAGCGGGGACCCATCCCCAAATGATTGCGACACCGGTGCCAACCAGGGTTGTGCTCCCCGTGACCGCCGCAGTGTGTTGGGACAGTAACAGCCAGCGATTACAGCGCACGAAATCATGGGAATCGTGCCGATGGGAAGCTGGCGTTGGTGCTGAATTGTCGATGCGGAATACGCCAAGTGTAAGAAACTTGGCATAAAAACGGTAACCCATGGCAAATACGCCGATTGTGACCATAATCAAAACTAGAGAATTCATCGGTTAACCGCAGTATGATGCTGACTCACTGGTTCAGTTGTGAGACCATGATAGCGATTCCGGAACAATAATCTAGGGAAATAGCCGGGCCCCAAAGCGGCCTCTCAACAATGCAAGGTTTAACGCAAAGCAGTATGAGTAGATTTGGTAAGTTCGCTGTCTCACACAACATCAAAGCGGGCGGCCCCTACTCGCACGACGTAACCTCCGCTTATCGTACTTGGTTGGTGACCTTCGTGGTCTCAAGCATGTTGATAACGAGTTGCGCGCCTACCGGCCCATCCGTTGTCCGCGAACCGCCTGCAGAGGTTCGCCCGCCGGACACAACCACAGCAGTAGAGCTTCCCAAGGTCAAACTTACCGAGGACCTGATGTATGACATTCTGCTCGGAGAAATTGCTCTGCAGCGGGGCCATCTCGATAAAGCGGCAGGGGCTATGGCCAGCGCTGCGAGATCGTCGGGTGACTACCGAGTTGCAGAACGCGCGAGTTTGATTGCGCTGCAGGCAAAAGACTACGACAAGGCGCTTCAATCGGCGGAACTGTGGGCGGAGTTAGAATCAAGTTCGACCAAGCCGATACAGACGATCGGCGCCGTCCTGACCGCTCAAGGTCGCCTCGGTGAAGCAGAAGAGCGTTTTAATGAATTGATTAAACGCGGTGACCCGAATGTTGGAATCGTGTATCGGCGCATCGCGGATCTTTTGGCCCAACATCATGACATCGATGGGGTCTTGGAATTGATGGATCGCTTGGTGATGACGCACCCAGCTGACGCCGATGCCCATTTCGCCAAGGCCTATTTGGCCGACCGGCTCAAGAAACCGGCAATTGTCCTGCAATCCTTGGACGAGGCTTTATCGCTACGCCCAGGTTGGCAAGAGGCAGCACTTGCGAAGTTTTCGCATTACGCATCTCAAAAAGACCTCGACGGCGCGCGTCAATTCAGTGATCAGTTCTTGAATAAGTATCCAGCTGCAAGCAAGTTGCGGCTACATTATGCCCGCTACTTGATTGATGAGGATCAACGAGAACTGGCCTTGGAAAATTTTAAGACCCTTTCGGAGTACGAACCCAATAACGCCGACGCCACGTTTGCGGCGGCACTATTGAGTGTTCAGCTTGATCGCTTTGAAGACGCGGAAAAGTACCTGAAACGCAGTATCAAACTTCGTCCTGGCAACGATCAAGCGCGGCTTTATCTGGGGCAAATATCAGCCGAACAGGAACAATACGAAATTGCCGCAATGTGGTATCGCGCGGTAAAAAGCGAAACTCTCTATTTCGAGGCGCAAGTTCTATTGGCAAATGTGATAGGAAAGCAAAAGGGGATAACCCAGGCGTTCGATCACCTTGATGGATTGCATCCTAGTAGTGACGAGGAGCAGGTGCGCATCATTCTGAGCAAAGAGCAGATGTTTCGCGTAGCAAAAATGTTGGATGAAGCGAAAATGGTGTTGGACGAAGGCTTGGCGCAGTATCCCGACAATACCGATTTACTGTATGCGCGCGGGCTAGTGGCTGCGCAGCTCGAACTCGTCGCGGTGCATGAGCAAGACATGCGACGGTTACTGGAAAAAGACCCGAAAAATGCCCATGCGTTGAATGCTTTGGGATATACCTTGGCGGACCAAACCCAGCGGTATCATGAGGCCCTCGAGTTGATCGACAAGGCGCTCAAGCTCAAGCCAGATGACCCGTTTATCATGGATAGCATGGGATGGGTGCATTACCGCCTGGGCAACCATCAGCTTGCGATCGAGTACCTGGAAAAGGCTTTAGGAAAACGCGAGGATGCGGAGATCGCCGCCCACTTGGGGGAAGTGTTGTGGGTGACCGGCGACAAAACACGCGCTAAAAAGGTATTGAAACGCGCCCTGAAAAAGTCCCCGGACAACGACGTCCTGCTCACCACCATCGAAAAACTCAAACAGTGAATCGGCATCGGTCCTGGCCGCTGCCGTGGATTTTGGCAGCGGTGGTGCTCACCAGTTGTGCCGTGACTCCGCAACGTCCCCCGGCGATTGATCCGGACACCGCATGGCGCAATCGGCTGGCGAAGACCAGCGGACTCGATCACTGGGAAATCAAGGGTCGGTTGGGTGTGCGTACACATCAGCGTGGTGGCCAGGCCACGATTGTCTGGAAACGGGATGGGGACGAGCACAACATCAATCTGTATGGGCCATTGGGTGGTGGCAGGGCAGTTCTCATCGAGAACGCGACCGGCGCAGAAATGAAGGACAGTAAGAAAGAGACTTATTACGCTGAGAATGCCGAAGAGCTCCTATTCCGAGTAGCCGGGTGGCGGGTACCGTTTGGTGCCATGAAGTATTGGGTGCTGGGGTTACCTGCACAACAAGACGAGTTCGAACATACCCTTGATCAGTGGGGTCGCGTGTCTGAGCTTCGTCAAGCGGGTTGGGAAATACGGTTTATCGAATACCGTGACTATGAAGGTATGGAGTTGCCGCGCAAAATGTTTTTGAAGTCGCTTACGCAATACGAGCACATTACCGCTTCCCGAGATGAACTCGATGAGAATGATCGAGTGGAAGTCCGCCTCGTCATCAAACATTGGATCCTCAACGAATCATAGCGGTAGTTATCGATGTATGAGGAAAACGCCGCGGTGAGTCACCGGTCTTGGCCCGCACCCGCCAAGCTCAATCTGTTTCTTCATGTGCTCGGCCGCCGCGATGATGGTTACCACGAGTTACAGACCGTGTTCCGGTTTCTGGATTACAGCGATGAGTTGACGTTCGAGATTCGTGAAGACGGTAAGGTGACGCGGCAGGGTAATGATGAAATCCCAGCCACCGATGATCTTTGTGTACATGCCGCGCGCCTGCTGCAAAATGTGACAGGAGCCTCTTTGGGGAGCCATATCCGGGTCACCAAGCGCATCCCCATTGGTGGTGGTTTGGGTGGCGGCAGTTCCGATGCCGCGACCACGTTGATTGCGCTCAACCGTATGTGGCGCCTGGGTCTCTCGACCGCCGAGTTGATGGAGCTAGGTCTGCGATTGGGGGCGGACGTGCCGGTATTCATCGGTGGGCGCACGGCTTGGGCGGAAGGCGTAGGTGAGCGTTTGTCCCCGCTTACGCTGGCGGATCAATGGTACCTGGTGCTCGCGCCCCCGGTCTCGGTGTCTACCGCGCGGATATTTGCCGGCTACAAATTGACACCTGATTCGCGCCCCATCACAATACGCGACTTTCTCGCGGGGATGGGTCGAAATGACCTGGAATCGATGGTTGGAGAGATTTATCCAGAGATCGGTTCCGTGCTTCGATGGCTCGGTCAACATGGCGTGGCGCGGATGACAGGAACCGGGTCGTCAGTGTTTCTTCCGGTTGACAGCGAGGAGCACGGCCGTCGAATACTGGCGAAAAGGCCCCCTGAGTGTCGGGGGTTTATCGCACGGGGCGTCAATTTTCACCCACTATTTGAAGCGTAAACGGAATTAACGCCCCTTGATCCACTGGGGTGTAGCCAAGTGGTAAGGCACCGGATTTTGATTCCGGCATTCGCAGGTTCGAGTCCTGCCACCCCAGCCAGTTCCAAGCTGATGATTGAGAACGCCAAGTGCCTAGCGAAAATCTAGCCGTGTTCACAGGAAACGCCAATCCCGGATTGGCGCAAAAGGTTGCCCGGTATCTCGGCGTGTCTCTGGGCAAGGTCCAGGTGGGCCGCTTTAGCGATGGTGAAGTGATGGTCGAGATCATGGAAAACATCCGCGAGCGGGATGTTTTCAT
>CAMYNX010000032.1 GCA_947259875.1 uncultured Gammaproteobacteria bacterium
GCGGCGCTGGTCGCGGCGCTCGTCATGGGGACGAGACGAGGGTTTCCGTCGACCCCGATGCCGCCGCATAACATGACCATTACAGTTACCGGCGCGGCGATGCTGTGGGTCGGCTGGTTCGGGTTCAATGCCGGTTCGGCGCTGGCCGCGGACGGTTCTGCCGGTATGGCGATGTTGGTGACCCACATCGGTGCGTCGGCGGGCTCGTTGGCGTGGATGTTCAGCGAGTGGGTGCGTTTCGGGAAGCCCAGCGTGCTGGGTATCGTGACCGGAATGGTCGCCGGACTCGGGACCATTACCCCGGCCTCCGGCTTCGTGGGGCCGGTGGGGGCGCTGTGCATCGGCCTGGTTGCCGGGGTGGCGTGTTTTGCGGCCACGCAGTACATCAAGCGGGTGTTGCAAATCGACGATTCGTTGGACGTATTTCCGGTCCACGGGGTGGGCGGAATCATCGGCACCGTGGCCACGGGGATATTCGCGGCGACGAGTCTTGGCGGTTTGGGCCTGCCCGATGGGGTTGGTATCGGGGGACAGGTGATGATCCAGATCGTTGGCGTCGTTGCCACTATAGTGTGGTGCGGGGTGTTGACCTTCGTTATATTGAAGGTGGTTGATGCGATGGTAACGCTGCGGGTTAGCGAAGAAGATGAACAACAAGGTTTGGATATCGTGCTGCACGAGGAACGGGGTTACGATATCTGATCTGACCGTCGCGGAGCACCGTTGATTCTTCTCGAAATAGTCGAGGTATCGCCATTAACTATATGAAAGGGCTTAGTATTTTATGGCTCGGCGCGATGCTGGTGCCGCTGCTCTTAGGTGCCCAGGAGAACTTCGATCGAGGGCTGGATGCCTATCTGGCCGGAGAGCATCAACAGGCCTATAACATCTGGAAGCGCCTCGCCGATGGCGGTGACAAGGTGGCAATGTTCAATATCGGGGTGCTGCGTGCGGAGGGCAAGGGTATCGAACAGGATATGCAGCAGGCCGCCCAGTGGTATCGCCGCGCCGCGGAAGCCGGCTACGCGCCGGCGCAATTCAACCTTGGATCGGCCTACCTCGAGGGGCAGGGCGTCACTGCGGATAAGCGCCAGGCCTTCGAGTGGTGGACTAAGGCCGCGGCGCAGAATCATCCGCAATCCTTGTTTAATCTCGCGACCTTATACCTGCAAGGGGACGGGGTAGAGCCGGACCAGGCCCACGCCCTCACGCTATACCGTCAGGCCGCGGAGCAGGGCGATGAAAGAGCGAAAAAGGTGGTTGACCAGCTTACTAGGTCCACGGCTCCGGTGGGTGGCACACCGGCATCCGCGAAGGCATCCGCGCCGCCAGCCACGGAAGCCGAGCTGCCACGCGCCCAAGCGGCCCCGGAGGCCGGTGATGCCAAGTCTTCTCTTACCGCAGCCTCTGCAGCGGCTACGGTTGGTGCGCCCGAGGCAGCCGCGCGGGAGGAAGCACCGGGCGGCGCCCGCAGGGAGCCTTGGATTCAGAGCCAAAATCCGCACCATGTCACGATCCAACTCGCGGTGTATTCGAACGAGCAGACGTTACAACAATTTGTCGCCAAGCATCGGCTTACCGAACAACCCGTGGCGTACTTCCGGGTCCGTCAGGGAACGCGGTACCAGTACAAACTGATCTATGGCGCGTTCAAGAATGTGCAACATGCAAAGGCGGTGCGGGACGCATTGCCGGAGGTAGTGAAGAAACAAAACCCGTGGATCAGACCGTTCGCCGGGGTCCACGCTGAACTCAAGCAGCGCGGACAGGGCGAGGGGAAATCCAGCCCCATGCGCACCGGTGCTGGTAAGGTGTCCGCTACGAAACGCGTCGCAACGGCCAGTGTTGGTTGGCGACGCGACCCCAGCGCCGGCTCAGATAACGCGCAAATACGAAAAGGACAAGCGGCGTTTAATTCCCAGAACTATGCGAAGGCTCTCGAGATGTGGCAGCCGCTCGCACTGCGCGGCGTCCCGGTAGCGCAATACAACCTAGGTTTCATGTACGAGAGCGGGTGGGGCGTGGCGCGTAACGATCAAGAAGCCGCAGGGTGGTATCAGTTAGCCGCCGACCAGGGACACGCCAAGGCCCAGTTCAATCTCGGACGGTTGTACATGGAGGGACGCGGGGTGGACAAAAATAAAGGTCTTGGCCTGTATTGGATACAAAACGCTGCTGATGGTGACGATAAACGCGCCATCGACTATCTGAAAGACTACCAAGCACGACGCTAGCGGGTGGTACGTGTCTGAGGGGGCGGGTGTGTTGGCGGTAGCAGCGGGCGACCCATCCCGCGTCACCGTAATCCAGATTACCGACTCCCATCTGCTGCAAGATGCCGACGGTGCGGTATTGGGTGTGCCGACCCGGGAAGCGCTGCGACGGGTGTTATCGAACATTCGCCAGGACTATCCGCACCTCGACTTGATCATACACACCGGCGACATCGCCGAAGATGCGCACCCGGACAGTTATCGTCATCTGGACGCGCTGGTGCGTGATCTCAGTGTCCCGGTGGTGTGCATACCGGGCAACCACGATGACCGGAAGGCGATGTCAGATGGGTTGGTCTCCGGGACGGTGCATATCAATCGTAGTGCGCGCGTCGGCAACTGGCTGATCGTGGCATTGGATACCTTGGTACCGAACGCGGAGTATGGACGCCTGTCTGATTTGGAGTTGCGGCGGCTGGCCGTGGATCTGGCGTCCCACACCGGGATGCCGGCGCTGGTGTTCTTGCATCATCCACCCGTAAGGATCGGCAGCGAGTGGATGGATACCATGGGACTGCGTGATGCCCAACGATTGCTCGATACCGTCGATACAGGGGCCCAGGTGCGGGCCCTCGCGTGGGGTCACAATCATCAGATATTCGACGGTCGCCGCGGCGGCATGCGCTTGCTGGCTACCCCCGCCACCTGCTTTCAATTCACCCCCGGCGACCGTGACATGGAACTGGACCAGCTCGCCCCGGGGTACCGCGTCTTTACCCTGTATCAGGATGGGGAGATCGACACCAAGGTGGTACGGGTGTCGGATGCCTGGTTTCCGGCACAATCTGGTTCTGTGTAGCCCGCATTTCTCACCAGGATCCCGGATGCTGGCAAAAGGTTCGGGCGGCTGAATGCCGCGCTGAAGCGAAGAAAATGGCGTCGGCGTAACCTGCCACCTCCTTCTGCAGGGGCCAGTCCCATCTGAACCGAGTGATAATTTACAGGACACGCCGTGAATACGTCCGTGTAGGCTCGGCGCCCCGCCCTTAATTCGCCAGAGATCCTTGAGCGCCGAATGTCGTCAATTCCGAGAACAAACGCCATGAGCGTCCCCGGTCTTTATACTGTGAATAAGGGCGGGGCGACAGTCCCTTAAATTCTCCCTCGATTCAGTCTTGTTCAATCGAGGTTCCGGACCCATCTGAACCGAGCGGTGATTTCCGGGACCCGCCGCCCACTGGGGCGTCACACACGCCGCTGCCTAGATCTCAGTGCATAGGCCAAACGCTTCACGTAGGGCCAAATCCATGGTGCGTGGCCGGGTGTCAGGCCTTGCAGGGTGAGATAGGACTTTGGCGGGAACAGGCTCACCCAAATCATGCGCAGACGCTGACGCCAGCCCCTCACCGCGCTCAGTTCGGCAAGCCGGCGTGCAAGCATACCATCGGCGTGCAACATGCGCTCGGCGGGTTCCGAATTGTTTGACTTGGCCTCGATGAGCATCTGCAGCAAGGCAGGATCGACAATAGTGCCGAATCCATCGCGGGCCGCCACCAGGCCATCCAACAATACGCACGCCAAACCGCGGTCCACGGCAATCGCAGCCGCTTGCGCTATCTGTTTGGCGTTGGATCGTTGCAGCAACAGGTGAATATCGTAGATCCAGATCAACCGATCCTTGTGTGACTCGGTGACACGATGTAAGCACGCGATCAACAGGCAGTGGACCGGGTCAGGCGCCTGGACTGCCTCTGTTAGCAGGCTGATTGGCGCGGCGGTGCGATATAACTCTTCAAAGCGAAACATGCTCGCAAACAATAACGAGTTGCTAATGCGCCAGTGAGCATCGATGACACGGGTTGGTTGGCCGTCAACATGTCGGACGCACGAGAACTGGGTGGTCAAGAACACCGACTGTTCCAAAGGTGTCACTAGCGGCTGACACTGATAGCCGAGCCCGGTCAATAATTGCCGGGCGGCGACGATGTCGGTGTCATCAAACAACAGGTCGATATCCGCACGCGGTCGCAGGGCCGGTGACGGATAAATTGTGTAGGCAAGGGGTGTACCTTTGAGCGCCAAGCAGCGTATATCGGTTCGTTTCAGCGCCGCATCTATGCGTTTCACCTCTTGTTCTTGAATCAAACTTCGGCTGGCCTCCAAATGGGACAACTGTTGTATTGCTCTAAACAGGTCCGGGTGATTGGAGCCAAACTCCGTTCGTGACAAAGTGTCATAAACCAAACCGTGAATGCCGTGGTCGACGAAAAATTCTGTGAGCCGTTGTATTGACGTGCTGCCCACAAGATCGAGCAGCTGCGCGGGGTCATCCACGAGCACCCGTGCACACGCAGTGCGAAGTTTTTGATCGGTATCAGGGCGCATACCTGGGAGCCGCGCCCGGCAGGTTCACAAATTGCCGTTGAATACCGAAAAATGTCACAGAATTCTGTTATATTTCTTTATGTTACCGATGTCAGAAAAGGTGCGAGGGGCGACCGTTAGGGTGAATCTACTGCCTATCATACAATGACCTATAGAAATTACTTACCGACTGTCGCGTTATTGGCCGCGATCTTGATTCTCGCTTGGGTGCTGTACGATGTCGGCCAGCGATTCATTCCCGCATTGTCTTCGGCGCGCGATGCTGCCCCCATTCAGGTGAAACCAGGCGCTAAAACGCCCTCCGAGAATTATCGCGTGAATCAGATAATTGCTGCTCATTTGTTCGGCGTCGCCGCTAAACAACAACCCGTGGTACAACAGGCCCCGGAAACCCGGCTGCGACTGACACTATTGGGGGTCTTGGCCAGTAATCGAGACGCAACAGCCCGCGCGGTGATTGCCTCCGATGCGGCTTCTGATCGCAGTTATTCGATCGGTGATCGCATTAATGGCACCGACGCGAAATTGTACGCGATCGAAACGGATCGTGTGATCATTGAACGTGGCAAACGTCTGGAAAAGCTGAGTCTGGAACGTCCGGATCTCGCATCGGCGCCATCATCCCCGGCTCGTCCCACAGGGCGAACACGACGCGCCCCACAACAGCCGCGGGAGACCGAGGAACAGTCACAGCCCGATCCGCTCAAAGCGGCGGAACAGAAGGCACGGAAGTCACGGGAGGCACGGCAGGCGCGGCGGCGGCAGTCACGGAAACCGGGCCCCGATGGCAACCGCCAGCCTGAAATGCCACGCATACCTTTTTAGTCTACACTCGTTAACAACATCCCGTTCGTGCGATGTATTCGTGAGTCGTTACTAGTTTCGCGATAGTAATATGTTCATGGGGCTGTGAAGCAGGTCGGGAATCATATATGTCAGTCAATACGGTACAGTTCATGTTGGTGCTGGCTTGTTTTGTTGTGGCCATGCCCCAGGCGGATGCGGATCTGTTTATCCGCTACCTGCCTTCCGATATCGCGCAGCATGCGTCCCCATCCCAGGCTGGTGCACAAACCGGACCGGAACCGGCAGACACCCCACAGCTTCGCGGTAATCTGGATATCTTTGTTGCGCAAGGGCGCGCATTGTTGTCGGGCACGGGACGTTCGGGACAAGAGTATTCCATCTGGTTCAACAGTGTTGACGACACGTTCCATGTTTTGGAGCGCTCCCACAACGGAGTTTTTGAGGTGTCGCGCACGTCTTTTGATGCGCTTGAAGCAGGTCGGCAACGGCTGCGACAGGATCGTGACGCAAGATTGGCAAAATCGCCGCAAAAGGATCACGAAAAGATCAAACGTTTTGCTGCTAGCTTAGACAAGCGTTTGTACGGAGCGCGCCCGCAACTCGCGCAGTATCACGCTACCGAAAAAAAGGATCACAGTGGCATCTATTCCTGTACGCGAACGGAGGTAGTTGTCGCGCAAAGGAAGATCCGGGAGCTGTGCTCAACGAATCATACCGATCTAAATATCGCTGACAGCGATTGGTCGGTACTAGACAGAATGCAGCGTGTTGGCAAGGAGATCGCGACATCCACGGCTATTGGGGCGCGCTTGATCCCGCGATTCGTACTCGATTTGGCCCACGGTATTCCGATAAAGATAAAGTACCTGGAACCGGGAACTAACAGCAACGATCTGGTTCTTCAACAGGTATCAAACAAAAAAATAGCGCTCGACAAGATGGCCAGTTACCAGGCCTACCGCAAATTGCCGTTGCCCACCCATCGGCCTGGTGTTTAAGTTACAAACGTGGGTTGAAACGAAGGCAAGCGGTAGAGCTTGGTGAACGCACTGATGCCCTCAACCGTATCATTTAATACCACCCCGTCTGCCTCTAACCAGGCATGACCTTGAATATCGCCGCGGTTTTTACGGATCCCAATGGCGATCTGAGTCCTGAATCCGGCGCGACGACATAACGCGTGAAGCGCTAGACTCCTGCCCAGGCAGTTCACGTTCAAAAAGTGGTTGCGTGCTGCAATCGCAATGTTCTGGGCGATTTGTTTGCACTCCTGTTGCGCAGCCACGGTGGATGACCCACCGTGGTCAGTATTTATTGCAGTATTGAGGCGCTTTAGCCAGTACCGGTAGGGTAGGACGTTGAGCGAAAACTGTACCAGCATTAACGTCCACCATGCACGCGCGATATTCCATCTTCGCTTGAGCGGCAGGGTTGAGGCGGTGCGTATTTTTCTAACCAGCACTTTCAATAAGTGCATGTTGCTGTAACTCGTCAATCAGGTCCTGGATGTCTCGTTCGAGAATGGTTTGTTCGACATCGAATTCTTCCAGTAAGTTTTGAGTTATCGAGGTAATGTCTTCGCCGCGTGACATGAGCTGAACGATGCGCGCTCCAATCTCGTTCAAGCCATAATACTGGCCGTCCGCGAGATTTAGGATCACTATCTCGTTGGCGACTTCCTGCAACAGGATATCGTTGGAGAGTTTGTATAAAGTCCGTGGCATCGTATGTTCAGTGAAAACTCTTTTTATGCCTGGTGTCAACGTCATTCACAACCGCATGATAAATATCGTCAAGGTGATGCATCCCATTAGGGTAAGTGAGACGGCGAACGGGGAGCGTTTCTACAATCCGTGCGAGGCGCGGCAAACGGTGCGGTTGTAGTCCAAGGGCCTGCAAGGTATTGGCGGCGGATGAGCCCCGGATCAAGGCACGCAACCCTTCGGCGGGCGTCAGGTCTTGAATCGCAATTCGTGCTTTGTCGTCCGCGACGCGATGCAGAACATAGATGTAAGAAATTTTCACCGGTTTGTCGTGAAACATCCCGAATCCTGAAACGCCGACGGGAATCATTTTTTTTCCGATCTGTGGGTGTACGCGCGACCGGGTTTCGGCGTCCGCGACAAATCGGTGCGCGACGTCAGAACATAACCGTATTTGAGGGTATCCCGGCCGGCCCCACACTGCTTGCGGCGTGACGGTTAGCGGAAGGATGTCGTCGGTCAGCAATGCGTGCTGATGGCTCAAAAAGGTCGCCGCAAGTGTTGATTTCCCGCTACCGCTGCTTTCCAGCAACATAATCGCTGATTCGTCTACCACCACTGCTGACGTGTGCAGCGCCAAAATGTCATTGAATTCCAGCCACAGTGCCGATGCATGTATATGCCGTGGTGTGACCATAATGTCCACAAGCCCTGGATATCGTATTAAGAGTCTTTGCTCGGTTCCGTATGTTTTCAGGAACGGCGAACCGTTACGGACCAGGGGGCTGGTAAAAAGGCAATTTGCCGGGGGTTCCGACAACTCGTGGACGCGCCGAAGTTCGACGTCGGTCTGGCTATCGGTGGGAGTCAAACAGGAGCGAAGGCGAAGGTCTGTCTCCCAAACAAAACCGTAAACAAAATATTTGAGTAATCGTCTTGTCACGCAAAACCAAGATGAATAAAAGCGGTGATACGGCCTCGCTTGTGGTCCGATCCCGTCAGTACCGGATCAGCATTTTAGAGAGAACGCCGGCTAAGCGGCAGATTCAATAACAAAAACGCCGTGGAATCGAACCCTCACGTGCCCCCCGTGCCCGTAAAGCCATCATCCACAGTCCCGCCCAAACCACCTCGGGTGATGTCCTTGACGCGACCCCAGCGGGTCAACGTTGGTCGGGAATATGTTTTCTTATCCTTGCCTGGACGCAGCCGCCTGTGTTCCCGATCTTGGCGTTTCGGTTTCAAGACCAACCCCTGAGTTATCTAAACGCTATTGTAGCTAAAATCAACGCTTAGATCATCATCGATGCGCGTTATTGATTGTGATCACTAATGTGTAATTCCAGGTGGTAGCGTCGTAACCAGGTCTCCAGGGTGATTGGGAACCAGAACATCGCTCCTTTCATGGGCCTGCTGCCGGTACGAAAATCTTCCCATGCGCGACGCAGTTCGAACCTATTGATGAAACCCAGTGCGGCACAGATAGGGTCTTCAAACAACATCGAAATCCTGTCCGCGGAAATCTTTCTTAGACTGAAGTCTACGAACGCGGTTGAATAGGTCTTGTCCTGGCGGTTGCGAATGGCCTCGGGCAGTATACCGCGCAGCGCATTTCTCAATACCACCTTGGTCTTGCCTGCGTGGAACAATTGCTCGTTGGGTAGGGAGAGCACGTACTCAACCAGGCGTCGGTCCAGGAACGGGTGCCGGCATTCGAGACCAAACTCGGAAGCAGTGCGGTCCAGGTAATAGATTGCCCGGGCGACACTTCCGAGGTGCAGCATCTCGGTAACACGCTCATGCCGGCCGCGACTATTTATACCCGGCAGGCGTGATTGCGTCCGCAGGCGGTGGCTCAACCCGATTCGGTTGGCAAACTGGGGCTCGATCCATGCCGGGAAAGCCGGATCCTGCCATGGGGATTTGGTCTGCAGGATTGCCTTAACCGTATTGGGGATGAGGGGCCGCAGGAGATAGCGGCTCACCAGTTCCAACATCGACCGGTGCCGGAGCGCTGCGTGGACACGCATATCGCGAAACACCCCCAGATCGCCGCGCAGGAGTCGATCTAAATAGGACAGACCGCTGCCGGTCAACAGGCTATCGCCGCCATGGCCGGTTAGCAACACCGTTATCCCCAAATCCTGACATCGTTCGTAGAGATACCGCATGCAAGACGCGAAGCTTTGAAACGGAGACTCCAGTTGCGGACAAAACGCCGCCTCATCCGCCAACAGCCAGAACCGTTCGGTGGGTACAGGCTCGATGTCCAATCCCAACTCGTGGGTCAAGTGGCGGCTGTAGTCGCGCTCATCGCACTGCACAAGTTGGTCATAAATCTGAGTGAAACCCTGGATCTTGGTGTCAGTATCGTAGTGCTGTGCGACGCTGGCGATGGAGCTGGAGTCCAGCCCGCCGCTGACAGTTATTGCCGCGCGTTCGAAGCCCCGTATTCGCTCCGTGACCGCGGTAATCAACAGCTCGCGAAAATGCTCGGCGTATAGACGTGGATCCGCGTATTGGATGAGTGGCAAGTCTTCGGGATGCCAGTAACGCGCCACCTGTATTCCATGACGCCGGGCAACCAGCGTGTGGCCAGCCGCAAGACTCTGGATGCCGACGAAAAACGTTTCCTGGAGATTCTCCCCGGCGCCCGCGAGGTACTCGCCGACTGTACCTTCGTTCAATCGAGACGAGATCTCCGGGTGCTGTAAGATTTGCTGCGCTGCGGAAGCCACACATAGGCCGCGCGATAACTTTGTGTAATGCAGAGGTTTCACCCCCAGGGGATCGCGCGCGCAAAACAATGTTTGGTTGTCTGCGTCCCAAATGGCAAACGCAAAGTCGCCGATCAGACGCGATACGCACGCGATGTCCCATTTCAAGAAGGCCAAGAGAATCAGTTCGCAGTCGTCGTTAGCGATTGGTTTGTCATCGATACCCAGGGAGGACCGCAATTCTGTTCGATTATCAATACGCGCGTCTGCGGTAATCAACCAGACGCGACCGTCTTGTTCGTGCCGAAGCAGTTGCGCAGTTTTCTTGTTGGCGGGATCGGCGTTCAGCGCTAGATGCGCAAAACCGCAGTCCTTGAATCGTTGGTAAAAGATGCCATCCGGTCCGCGATGTGGCGCGCCTTCCGCCACCGCCCGCAATGCATCATGGGTAACCGGCGATCCGTCAAACTGTGCAATTCCTGAGATGCCGGCCACGATTACGAAAGTCGGGAATATAGAAAGAGGGGTCAGCCCCCATTTTCTCATGGAATGGGGTCTGACCCCATTTTTTAAGGCAATAAAAAACCCCCCGGGAATGCCCCGGGGGGAGGTTCAGTGGGGTTTGAACCTAAGCAAACTGTCAGCAACTACCAGCCGGACCAACTGAACCGCGTGCCGCTGCGGTGGTCCTTGCTGGCGCCGTCGCCGCTGCTGTCGTCGTCATCGCTGCTGGCGTCGTCTTCACCCGGCCCGCAGATTGCGTTGGGGTGAAAGTCGCTGCTGGCGCCGTCGCCGCTGCTGTCGTCGTCATCGCTGCTGGCATCGTCGGCGCGATGATAACCGCTACTCCTGCTGGCGCCGTCGCCGCTGCTGTCGTCGCCGTCGCTGCTGGCGTCGTCACCCCCAGTCGGGCAACCGCAGCGTTTTCTAGTACCGCTGCTATCATCGCCGGACTTGCTGTCACCAGATTTGCTATCGTCGGATTTGCTGTCGCCAGATTTACTGTCGTCGGATTTGCTATCGCCAGACTTGTTGTCATCGTCCGCGACACATTCCTCCGCACACAGCGGGCCGCCCCTGAGGCTTTCCCCGGCGATGACCTCGAAATTGCCGAACACCAGTCCCGGCCCGATCGGTTGCGAGCAACTGGTATGGATCTTGGTATTAAGGTGCCCGTTGACATAGACCGATATCTCGGTGCCCAAGGTACCCTTGTAGGAGCCGATAAAGCTAAAGGTTTGGCCAGGTTGCACCACGCCATCGAACACCACTGCCCCGTCTTTCTTCTGCTTCACCACGACATGGGAATTGTTCACGTGGCCGAGGTACTTGAGCGTCAGCTCGGTAACCTTGCCCTCGCATTTACCGCAGCGTTGTTGTGGAGCGAAGTATCCGAAGTCAAAGGTATCGTCGTCGCTGGACACGCTGCGGGTAATCGAATTACCGCCGGTGGTGTTGTCCTGGCCCTGCAACTGGCCGGTCGCGGCATAACCGAAGTTGATGTCGCTGACATCGGCGCCGGCCAGAGACACCGGTTGCCCGCTCACCGCGGCTGCCGTGGTCGGTAACAAGTCGGTCAGTTCACCGCTGACATCGGTCACCACCAGCCGGTATTCGCCGTCGGGCAGATCCAAGAAGCTGAAGTCGCCGTTGGCGTCGGTGGTGGTTTGCGCGATCACGTAGTTGTCGGGGCCGATGAGCGCAACGGTAACGTCGGCGATGCCGCTCTCGGCGCCGTCCTGCGACATGTTGCGGTTAGCGTCCCGCCACACCCGGTCAAAAATCGCAAACAACGGGGTCGTGCGGTAGCCAAAGTCCACATCGAGGTTGATCTCTGCTGCCCCAAGCGCGACCACGGCAGGATCGATGCCCCCTGACATCGCGTAGCCTTCCAGGGCGCCGCCGGGATCAAAATTGCTGTCGGCGACATCCACGGTATAGGTGCCGGGCTCCAGGCCGGCGAACAAGTAATAGCCGCCTACCGTGGAGGCTGTGGCGACCACGGTAGCGCCGCTGTTGATCAGATTTACGACCACGCCGCTGATCCCGGGCTCGCCGGGCCCTTGGGTCATGGAACCATCGCTATCGAACCACACGAAATCACCGATTGCCGCCTTACCCGCGGTCCCGTACCCGAAATCGAGGTCGAGGAATGCGCCGCCGGTAGCCGGGATCGTGACCCCCGCACTCGGGTCGCTGCCGCCGGATAGCGACAAACCAGCCGGCAGGGTGCTGCCGACCACACTCGTGTAGTAGCTGCCGGGCGCGAGGTTGTTGAAGCTGTAGAACCCGTTTCCGTCGGTACCGGTGGCGGCGAGCGCGGTGTCGGTGGTCGCGTCAAAAAGCATGACGCTGACATTGGGTATGCCGGGTTCACCGTCATCGGCGCCATTGCCGTTAACATCCAGCCATACCCGGTCACCGACGATGCCCAAAGGCGCAGCGGACAAGCTCTCGGGACATACCTCGATCGTATACTCGCCGGGCAGTACCGGGAACTCGTATTTGCCGCTGCCGTTGGTGACCGTGCGGCCGATCAAGTTGCCATCGCCATCGCGCAGGTTCAAGCACACCCCTGGGATCCCCGGTTCGCCAGGATCAGGCAGGCCGCTCTGATCCAGGTCCGCGAACACATCATCGCCGATGACCACGGGATTTAATTGATAGCCAAAGTCATAGGTCAGGACATCCTGGTCCTGCACCGAATCGGTGATCTCCTGGGGCGGCGCACCGCCGGGCGTGGTATTGAAGGTATTGGCGAGCTGTCCTTGGACATTGAAACCGAAGTGATTGCCGGTAACGTCAAATCCGGCGACCATCACGGCGTGGCTGGTTAATCCGGCCGGCGTCGTCGGCAGCAAACCTGCCAGCACGCCGTTGGTGTCGGTTAACACCATACGGTAATCGCCGTCGGGCACCCCGGCAAAACTGAACACCCCGTTGTCGTCGGTGGTGGCCACCGCCACCGAAATGTCATCGCCGAAGATGCCCTGACTTTCATTCAGACTGACGGTCGCATCAGCCAAGCCGAGTTCGTCCGCATCGCGCACACCGTCGCGATCGGTATCCAGCCACACCGAATCGGTAATCATCGGCAGGTTGTCCCGCAGGTATCCGAAATCCTTGTCGAGCAAGGCATCGCCGGCGACCACTGCGAACGGTTCGGTGCGATCGGTGGGCAATGCGCTGCCGTTGGGCCCGAATACCCAGTCGTAATCGGTCAAGCGGGCACGCAGATCGGTGACTTCCACGATGTAGGTGCCATCGGCAACATTGGTGAACAGATAACGACCGCCGATGGTGTCGGCCGTCGCCGCCACCGTGTCGGTATTGCCATTGATACCGCCAATAGCGCCATCGTCGCCCAGATCGATCAACGCCACGGTGACGCCGTTGAAACCGGGTTCTTCCGCTTCGCGCATGCCGTTGTTGTTGACGTCGGTCCAGATCAGGTTGCCGATCATGGCGTCAGCGGCATTCTGGTAGCCAAAAGAAACGTCGAGTGCTTCGGTAGCGGTAATAGTGAGTATTGCACTGGGATCGATACCCCCTGAGAGCGTCAAACCTGCCGGTACCGTGCCGTCGACCACATCGACGGTGTAGTCGCCGGGTGCGAGGTTGTTGAAGCGAAACAAACCATCGGCATCGGTGAGCGCCGCCCCGAGCGCGTTAACGCCGGCATCACGCAGGACTATCCTGATATTTCCAAGCCCGGCTTCGCCGGGATCTTGGGTTCCATTACCGTTGGCGTCCAGATACACGCCACAACCAATGGAACCCCGGGGGCCGAGGTCGCTGAAGTTTTCCGGTGCGACTTGAACCGTATACAGTGCGGCCGCCCCTTGGTTGCCTTCGGTCACGCGGAATTGATAGCGTCCGTCGGTGTCAGTGATGGTCTGATTAATCAGGTTGCTCTGGCTGTAGACGTTCATGAGTACGCCGGGGATTCCCGGCTCATCGTCGTTGTCGGGGCCTAAACCACCCCCGAGCGTGTCGCCATCTAGGTCCTGCCACACACGGTCACCGATGCGCACCGATTCGGGCTCGGGGCACGGGTTGCCGTCAGAGTCCACGCAGATTGCCGGCACGCGCCAGGCGTTGAAGTTCTGCTGATCCATTCCGCGAAGCACGATCTTATAGATGCCCGGCTTGAGATCCGCGATACCCCAATAATCCGCGGTGGAGGGGTTCTCAATCGCCTCGGATAAACGGAACTGCTCCCATTCCTGGTTCCCCGAGGGATTGTCGTTAACGAAGCGCGTCCCGCCGGGCCAGCCCGTATCGTCGGCGGGAAACACATCATATGCGACGGCTGGCGTCCGTACCAAGGCGCGCCTGAATAGGTTTAGGTCTTCCGGGATGGCAAAGTTGTCTGGTGGATTGTTGGAGTTAACCGGTTGTGCACCCTCAAATTTGGTGTCGGTGACCGCCCACACCGGCAACAGGTCATTGGGAGTGTTGGGATCATCGGTATCGAGCATCGTATTGTCGAATGACCCGCGGTCGAGGTCGCCGTCCCAGGCCACGAATTCTGTGGGGTCGACGCCGCCTTCGCCCGGCACGCCGTTGCGAGCAAAGAACGTGAACGTGCCGTCATAAGTGGTGTTGGGAGCATAATTGGGCTCCTTGGGCGTTAATTTGTCACCAAATCCAACCGGGTAGTCGTGATTTGGGTCGCCCACGTTATTGGGCCAGTCGGGAAAAATGATCTCGGCGTCGGCGAAGCTGTAGATCGGCGCTTGGAATCCGAATGGCTCACCGATGGTGGCCAACACCGAGTCCGGGGTAACACGCAATTTGAAGTTGGAGATCGAGCTGCTCGCGGGGTTCGCCAAACGCACGCGCAACCGATAGCGATACAGGCCGTCCTCACCCTGGGCGCGGGCTTCGGTGTTGATTGTCGGCGCTGAAAACCAAGCGTTATCCGGCATCGCATTACCAATCCCGGTCAAAGGCCACGCGGGATTGTTGACCGGATCCCCGGTTCCATCGGCATAGAACATTTCAAAGTTCAAATCTTGTCCGAGCGTAAAGTTCAGATCCCAGTGCGAATCGGGGCCCCCGGTCAAATTGGTGTCGCCGTCGAAGATCTGGATTTGGAACTGGCCGACATCACTGGGAACCGCGATCCGGATGTTGATGTCCTGGGCGGTCAACGTGGATAAGTTCGCGCCCGGTATCGACAGAAATCGCCCGTCCGTTTCATCGCAGCTCGGCAGGCAGTTGGAAACCACCTGGGCCATCGCGCCGCTTGGTATGCTCAAGGCCATCCACGTTGCGAGCGACAACAGCAGATAGCTGAGTCGACCGACGCGAATCGGCGACGAGATTTTATTGTTAAGCTTGCCCAGATTAGAGCAGATCTGTGTTTGGATAATCATCTTACGTACACCCCACATGTATTTAAGACTCGAAGAAACGCAATCATCCCGTCCAGTTGCCTTGGCGACCCGGCTGTCTTGACAGTACGTAAGATCCGCGGCTTTCCGTACCTGCCTGACGGCAGGTTTGGCTTTTGCGAGCAACCCCCATTACAGTCATCCCTGGCGCCGATGAACCGGTTACCTTAAGACCGGTTGGTCGGCTGTAACGAGCCGGTCATCGGCTCGTGCTTTACAATTGTACTCGTTATGATCTCGGAAGAAAAACGTAAAAGTCTCATTTTTGTGACATCAAGCAAAAAATTCATGCGCGGATGTGACTATGTCACCGACCTTATCGCGGCCAACGTCGAGTACAACGAGCCAACGTCACTTTTTTGATCAGAAAACCTTTAGTAACTAGGTAGCCGAAGTTGTGAGTGGTCTTGCGTTGAGTTTCAGCCGCGACGATCGCCCGGCGTCGCCGAGTGTCGTTGAGGCGATGCTCTCGGTGATGGATTATCTCGGTCCTGACGGCATGCATGTCGAGGCCAAAGGGCCGGTGGCGCTGGGCCACCTGCAGTTCTGCACGATGCCCGAGGATATCGGGGAACGCCAACCGCTATCACTTCCCGAGGCGTCGTTGACCTTTATGTGGGACGGGCGGCTGGATAACCGCCTGGACGTGTACCAACAATTGCCCGGGCGCCTGCCACGGCTGGAGGACCTGTCCGACGCGCAGTTGGTTCTGCACGCCTACGCCTGCTGGGGCAGTGCCTGTGTCCGGCGCCTCCTGGGGCCGTTCGCGTTGGCGGTTTACGACCATTCACAGCGCGAAGTGGTGCTGGCTTGCGACCCCATGGGAGGACGTAATATTTTTTATTGGCTGTCGGAGCACACGCTAGTTGTGGCCTCTGAACCCGGCGGTGTGCTCGCCCACCCTGACGTTAATATTGAGCCCGATCACGGGCCGATGGTGATGTTTTTCGCCCACACGGAGCAGACCGATGCCGCGACGTTGTTCCGCGGGGTCAAGACGTTGTTGCCGGCGCAGACGATGCGTGTGGGATTGGACTATGTGGCTACCGAATCGTTTTGGCCGTTTGATCCCAAGGTCCGGCTCCATTACCGCAAGGATGAGGAGTATGCCGAGCATTTTCTCGAATTGTTGACGAACAGTGTCGAGTGCCGTTTGCGAGCCACGGGTGAGCCGGCGGTGGCGCTGAGTGGAGGACTGGATTCCGCGCCGATTGCTGCGCTGGCCGCGCGCTGCTTGAGCACGCAAGGCCGCAGGCTCACGGCGGCGTCGTGGGTGTTCGACCAGTTCGCCGCATGCGATGAACGTGAGTACCTGGAGCAGATGTATCGCGTCCATAACCTCGAACCGTTACAAGTCAATTGTGATGCGGCGTGGCCGTTGAGTGACTTCGACACTTGGCCGATCCACCCCTGCGCGCCGTTTCAGAATCCCTATCGGCGTTTTCATGAGCACCTATACCGCGATCTTGAGCAACAGGGTGTGCGGGTGTTACTGAGCGGATTGATGGGAGATCATCTGTATACCGGCACCGAGCGGTGGCTCGGGGATTTGCTAGCGGAGCGCCGCATCGGGAGCGCAATGGGAGATGGTATCGGGTACATCATCGCGCATGGGTGGCGCGCGTTTGTGACGCAAGGGTTGTTGCGGGGCCTGCTTCCCCATCGCATCTATCGGACCCTGCGGCCAAGGCCGGTACCTGAATGGCTAACGCCGTTTGCCCGTAGCCATCTCAATGGCAGCGACCCCTGGCCCCAGGAGTCCGAACAAGCCCGGCGTCCGCATCAATATTTGCGGGCGTTGGAACTGGTTACCGGCTTGGGGTACATAGAACGCTACTTTGCCAGGCGTTATCGAATCGAATTACGCTATCCGTTCCGGGACCAACGGTTGGTGGAGTTCATGCTCAAGATTCCCACCCATCAACTATATTCCCGCGGCATTAAACGGCCCATTGTCCGCAGCGCAATGCGAGGCATCGTGCCCGCGGCAATCCTGGCGCGGCAAACAAAGACTTCATTTCAATCGTTGTATACATTTGGATTGTGTGAAAAAGAGTTAACCCGGATTAGTCAATGGTTGGATGACCCCGATAACCTCTGGTGCCGATACGTGGATCGGGACTGGTTACTCGCCAATCGCGACTGCGAACGCATGAGTGGATATGTCGGTTGGCTGTGTATTTCACTCGAAATGTGGAGCAGGTATACTTCGGTTGGCGCTGCGTTTCGCAACGCGCAAAAATTGCCTTAAATCTATAGACAAAATCGTGAACCACGGTCGGCCCAAAGAAAATCGCGCCAAAACAATTCCCACGAGCGATGTTCGATCTTTACCTTTAAGGAAGAAGAAACATTACCAGCGGCCGGTCCTGACTGCGTACGGCGATGTGCGCGATGTGACCTTTGGCTCTCCAACCGATAGCGGTGAGAGCGGCAATCCGACGTCATTTCGTAACTGACGGACGTCAACTATCCGTGCCGCCTATGCCGGCCATCTTTGTCCGACTAGCGCTTGCCCAGGAAAACCCCGACACGGTGGTCCGCGCGTACCGCATCGCCGGGTGCCGGTTTTGGGTCGATGCCTGCCTGCCAATGCTCGAGGCATTCCGCGAACCGCGCTTGCAGACCAAGCAATTTTCGTCTCAGGTCATGCCCAAGGTAGCGGTGGATAACATGGATGCCAGCGCCGAGCGGCGGGCAGAGGGGTGGGTCGGCGGTGTGCGTCAGGCGGTACGCTGTGGGCAGGTTGCCGACGGTTACGTCATCCAGGCAAGGGCTTTGCGGTTTTTTGTGCGTGACGACGGCAAGTGGATTGAACTGTTGGACCATCCCGAGAGCAACTCAGAAATGACGGACCTGTTGCTGGGTCCGGTACTGGTGTTGGCGTTGGCGTTACAACGACGATGGTGTCTGCACGGTGGTGCGGTGATTCAGCAAGGCGCGGCGATATTGTTCCTGGGCGAGTCGGGGTTTGGGAAATCGACCATTGCTGCTTGGTTGTCGGCGCCACACTCCGCGATGCAACGTCTTGCCGACGATGTCGTGCCCGTGGCCATGAATGGCAGCTTGCAAAGCCTCCCGCCGTATCCGCAATTTAATCTACCTGTCGCGCAACAGTATGCAGACTCCGCGCCGATTGCCGTAGAGCAAATATACGTGCTCGAGCCCGGGTCCGAAAATATACCGGTGACCCATGAGTTACCCGCGGGCGCCGCCGCGTTGGCGGTTGCCCGGCACACGTTATCAGCGCGCCTATTCCCGGAATCTTTGTTAGCAAGGCATCTCGAATTTTGCGCACAAGTCGCTGAAACGACGCACATTACGGCGTTGGAGTATCCGCATAACCAGCAATCCCTGGACATGCTCATGGAGATTATCGAGCGCGATTGATGCCGGCACCGACGACCTCCGGAGGGTACCGCGGATGGCTTCACGTCATGTGGATGGTGTTGTGCGTGGCGGCCGTGACCAATGGCGCGACGTTCTGGGGAAAGCGCGTCGGCTGGCTCGAGCCGGATGCCTACCATGCCTACCTTGCCGAGAAGTCCAGCTTCAGGGTTGCTTCACGACTCGATCCTGCCTATAGCGAGGCGCAGAAATTCCAGGGGCGGGCGACAAGCCGGCTTTACGCGGTCACGGAAACCCAGGTGATAACCAAGCTTGCCAAGTTCGGAGTGATCATATTAATCGTCGCTATCTCGCTGTGGACTGCTTGGCGCGAGGGTCGCCTGCCGGCGGCTTGGACGCAGCCCTTGTTTCTCGTATTTACGGCGTTGGTGCTGTGCGGCGCGATCGCGTCATGGATGCGTTACGGTGGTCTGCTGCTGTTGCCGGGCCTGCGTACGTTCGCGTTTCTTGCGGTCGCCTTCAGCGTCACCTGGCTCGCCTCAACCAGAAGCTTAGCTTTATTGTCCAACTATCTGATTGGATTAGTGTTTCTTCAGCTCATATTAATGCCGCTCGAGATCATGTGGGGCTTGGATATCTTTACCGGAAGGGGGCTGTCGCTGTTGCCCGGAGATCGCATAACAGGCACTTTCCTGCAACCGACGACGCTGGGGCTGTTTTGCGTCATCGCGCTGATGTTCTATGTTTGCTTTGCAAACCCGCCGCCGCGAATGCAAGCTGCCACGGTGGTCGCGAGCGGTATCGTCATCATCGCGTCGGCGTCGGCGTCGGCATTGTTACTGTACCTGTTGGTGGTTGGCTACACATTTGCCGCCGCAGGTGGATTCCAGCACCGGACACGGGTGGCGGTGATAGTGGTGATCGGCGTGCTGGCGTTGCTGGCGTTACCCTGGCTAACCGGACGACCAGAGGTTTTTACGTCGATGTTTGGGCGCATCCTATGGATTCAATGGTACCTCAGCGAGGCGCCGGGACCGGCGACCGTACTGTTTGGCGAAGGACTCGGAGTCGGCACCAACGCGGCGGTCCATTGGCTCCGCTACGCAATCGATCACGGTACCGAGGTCCCTTTGCGGTTGCTGCGCGGTGGCAGCAACTCGACGCTGCAAAGTCTTATCAGCCAGGTCGGCGTGGTCGGCGGCCTCGGTTTTTATGGGCTATTGGCCTACGGGGCATGGGGCGACCCCCGGGCCAGGCCACTGTATGCGGTGATCGGTATCGCCAGCCTGGCGACCAACGTAATCGAGTTTTTTCCGGTGAATGTGCTGCTTGGATTGTTGTTGGCCCACAGCGCCGCCACAATGCAAGGAAGTTTATCGCGACAACAGAAAAACACCTCATACATAAGGGTAAGTTGCTAAGACAAGGTAATGAATTAAAACTGGAATTGGTGTTTTACTCTGGTGTCTTATGTCTTTGCGCGCGCGTTGAATTTCCACTACAATCGCGCCGCGTTATCACATCTTCTCCTTGCCTCACCGTTATGACGGGAGGCTGTTGAGTCCATAAGGAGCAAACATGCGTCACTATGAGATCGTATTTCTGGTCCATCCGGACCAGAGCGAGCAGGTACCGGCAATGGTGGACCGCTACCGTGCAATGCTGGAAAAAGACGGCGGATCGATCCATCGGCTCGAAGACTGGGGCCGTCGGCAACTCGCGTTTTCCATAAATAAGGTTCACAAGGCCCACTACGTGTTGATGAACGTCGAGTGTGAAAAACCGGCGTTGGACGAAATCGAAAACGCGTTTCGCTTCAACGATGCGGTGTTGCGCTCCCTGGTGTTGCGGCGCGATCAACCGGTCAGCGAACCCTCGCCGATGATGAAAGAGGTGGAGGAGGAAAAAGAGCGCGAGGCGGCTGCCCGGGCCCGGGCCGTCGAGGTTGAACCCACGGTCGAGCGCGACGAGCCCGCCCGGGCCGACGAGGTTGAACCCACGGTCGAGCGTGACGAGCCCGCCCGGGACGAGGCGTTTGCCGGGGGCGACGAACTCGCCGGGGGCGATGAGCTTGCCGGGGGTGACGAGCTTGCTGGGGACGACGCACTCGCCGGGGGTGACGAGCCCACCGAGTCGGGGGAACTTTCCGATGCTTCCGCGGTGTCCGCGGAGCCGAAACCCGCCGAGTTGGATGCCGACCCGTCACAAACTCCCGATGAACCCATTCCCGATCCCGAACAGGGAGACAATAAAGATGGCTAGACCCTATCGACGGCGCAAATATTGCCGGTTCACGGCGCTGGATGTCGACGAGATTGACTATAAGGATCTTGCGACGCTCAAGAATTACATCACCGAGACCGGGCGTATCATTCCGAGCCGGAATACCGGCACCCGAGCTCGATATCAGCGGCAACTCGCACGCGCGGTAAAACTGGCGCGCTACCTGGCGTTATTGCCTTACACCGACGGCCACAACTAGCCTAGGAGGTCCGCCATGGAAGTCATACTGTTGGAAAAGATTCAAAATTTGGGGGATCTGGGCGACCTGGTGAAGGTGAGGCCGGGTTATGCGCGAAATTATCTCGTCCCTCAGGGCAAGGCAGCGCCGGCGACACCCGAAAACAGGGAGAAATTTGAGCAGCAGCGCACGGAGTTAGAAAAAACCGCAGACGACAAGCTCACGCACGCGCAGCAGCGTGCAGAGGCCATGGCCGGGGTAACGATTGAGATCGCGCGCCGGGTGAGCGAGGAGGATAAGCTGTTCGGGTCGGTGACCACCACAGACATTGCCGAGGCGATGCAGCAACGCGGTCATGACCTGCAAAGATCCGAGATCCATCTTTCCGAGGGACCGCTGAAGACGATCGGTGAGCATGAAGTCGCGGTAAGCTTGCATCCGGAAGTGCATTATTCGGTGACGGTCGTCATCGTGACGGAAGAATAGGGATTGCAGGCCGGAACCTTGCGGCCACCGACTCGCGGCCACCGATATGTATTTCGCTCCCGCGCGGCGTCCAGCCGCCCGACCCTGCGACTACGTGCAGTACCAGCCCGATCGCCATCAACCGGGATCCTGGTGAGAAATGCAGGCTAGCGTTGGCGCCGGTGAGCGGGCCGACGAGTACACGTTGCCGGTGTGACGAGTTTTGCGTTAACCTGCTTGTCGAGCGTCCGACACCGAGCCGGTGTGTGGACGGGTTGAATCCAGAGTACACGGTGTGGCGTCCGTTCATTAGTTAGAATGTCCTTGGGTGAAAACCGGGTTACTTGGTCTTAAACGCCTGGACTATACAGATCCATGCTGACGCGGACACCAACGGGAGTGGTTTCCATTTCGAAATTAGTTGAATGAGCACACCGACCCTTTCCCCTCGCACCGAGACGATAAGCGATCATTTGCGGTTGCCGCCGCAGGCTATTGAGGCCGAGCAATCGGTACTGGGGGGACTGATGTTGGATAATCAGTTGATTGATGAAGTAAGCGGTGTCATCGGTGTCGATGATTTTTATCGTAACGATCACCGAGCCATTTTTCGCGCGATCTGTGCTCTCAATGAAAACAATGATCCCGCGGATGTGGTTACCGTATCTGAGTGGCTGAGTAATATGGGAGAAATCGACGCCACTGGGGGTTTGGCATATCTTGGATCTTTGGCGCAAAACACTCCGAACACGGCCAACGTCACCGCCTACGCTCGGATTGTCCACGAACGCGCGATCCTAAGACGGTTGATCGACGCCGGAAACGACATCGTGGGGCACGCCTACAACACCGAAGGGCGGAGTCCGGCGGAGGTGCTGGATCACGCGGAGCAAGTCATATTTGATATCGCACAACACGGCGTGCAGCGTGGTGGGAGTTTTCAACCCATC
Source organism: uncultured Gammaproteobacteria bacterium (assembly GCA_947259875.1). Taxonomy (GTDB): domain Bacteria; phylum Pseudomonadota; class Gammaproteobacteria; order Arenicellales; family JAANXG01; genus CALZGZ01. The sequence continues at coordinate 22,449 of CAMYNX010000032.1, forward strand.
AAAGGATTGTTGAAGCAGACTCTGGAACGTGTCGAAGAGCTGTTTGCTTCCAAGGAGTCGGTTACCGGCCTGGCTACCGGCTTTGCCGATCTCGACGAAATGACAGCCGGATTACAATCATCCGATCTCATCATCATTGCCGGCCGACCTTCCATGGGCAAGACCGCGTTGGCGATGAACCTTGTCGAACACGCGGCGATCGATAAAAACCTGCCAGTGGCGATATTCAGCATGGAGATGCCTGGACAACAGTTATCGATGCGCTTGTTGGCGTCACTCAGCCGGGTGAACGCGCAAAAGATGCGGACCGGTCGTCTCGATGATGAAGACTGGCCGAGATTGACCAGCACTCTGAGCATGCTGGCCGACAAGCCGATCTTTGTCGACGACACGCCCGCACTCACACCCCTGGAACTGAGAACCCGGGCCCGCCGCTTGGCGCGTGAACACGGCCTCGGGCTGATCATTGTGGATTATCTGCAGTTGATGCAGTCCAACGATGGCTCGAGTGCGGAAAATCGCGCTACTGAGATTTCCAGTATCACCCGCTCGTTGAAGACTCTCGCCAAGGAACTCAGTGTTCCGTTGGTAGCGCTGTCGCAGCTCAACCGCAGCCTGGAGACTCGGCCCAACAAACGCCCGGTGATGTCGGACCTGCGCGAAAGTGGCGCGATCGAGCAAGACGCGGATGTGATCTTCTTTATCTATCGCGATGAGGTTTACGACGAGGACAGTCGGGACAAGGGTACCGCTGAGATCATTATCGGCAAGCAAAGGAACGGCCCGGTGGGGACCGTGCGGTTGACGTTCATGGGCGAGTACACCCGGTTCGAGAGTTTCACTAGCACGGATTACGATGGGTTGTATGGATGAGTAGACCGGTGCGCGCGATCATCGATATCGCCACGCTGCGTCAGAATCTCCGTCTTGCTAAGCACCACGCTCCTAAATCAAGAGTCATGGCCGTCATCAAGGCCAACGGTTATGGGCATGGCTTATTGCGGGTTGCCAATGCCTTGGGTGACGCCGACGGTTTCGCAGTGGCAGATATCGATGAGGGCCTGGCCTTGCGGCAAGCCGGTCATCGTAAACCAATTTGTCTATTGACCGGTTTTCATGATCCTGCAGACCTTAACGAGGTGCTCCATCACGATCTCACCGTCGTTTTGCATAGCATGCATCAGATCGATGCGTTGGAGTCGGCCGGCGCGAACCAATCGTTGCGCGTTTGGGTCAAGATTGATACCGGCATGCACCGGGTCGGGTTTGCTCTGGAAGAGTTGGACGAGGTGTTGCGGCGTCTGAGCCAATTGTCTTTGGTTCCAACGTGTTTAATGTCTCATCTAGCCAATGCCGATGATCGTGATGACCCCTATACGTGTGATCAACTGGAGAAATTCCAGGCATGCTGCCAGTCCCATCCTTATCCGCGTAGTCTCGCCAACTCCGCCGGCATCATGGCATGGAAGGAGACTCATTTCGACTGGGTGCGTCCTGGCATCATGCTTTACGGTTTGACACCACTATTGGGATGCGACGCCCGTGAACTCGGATTACGCCAGGCGATGAGTTTCGAGTCACGTTTGATTGCTGTAAAACCTCTGCAGGCCGGCGACCCGGTCGGCTACGGCGGCGACTGGGTATGTCCTGAGTCGATGGTGGTGGGAGTGGTAGCCTGTGGCTATGGAGACGGTTATCTGCGTCATGCTCCGAGCGGTACGCCGTTGCTCGTGGATCAGCATCCGGCGCCATTGGTGGGTCGGGTGTCGATGGATATGTTGACGGTCGACTTACGGAACCATCCGCGCCCGCGTGTTGGTGACCGGGTGACCCTGTGGGGTATGTCGCTGCCCGCGGATGAGATCGCACAACGGGCGGGGACGATCGCTTACGAATTGGTATGCGGCATCACGCCCCGGGTACCGAGACTGGAAGTCAATCAATCCTGAGCATGGCGTCCAAGAACAAGCCCATTTTCACCTGTACGAGTTGTGGGGCGCAGTCGCCGAAATGGGCAGGACAATGCCCGGAGTGTCAGGCCTGGAACGCCTTAATAGAGACCGTGGTCACGACGGGAACCGATGCTACGCATCGTTATGCGGGGTACGCCGCTCCGGAGCCGGTGCGCCGATTGGAGGCGGTGGAAATTAATGGTGCCGAACGGACGTCGAGCGGTATCGCGGAGCTTGACCGGGTGCTGGGCGGCGGACTGGTCGTCGGGTCAGTGATTTTGCTCGGCGGTGATCCGGGCATCGGAAAATCCACGCTGCTGCTGCAGGGACTCGCCGAGATCAGCCAACACGTCCGCACCTTGTATGTGACCGGCGAGGAATCCGTGCAGCAAATCGCCCTGCGGGCCAAGCGGTTGGGTGTTAATAGCCCTGACTTGAAGTTGCTGGCCGAAAATTGCCTGGAAACCATTATCGAGGCCGCCAACAAAGAACAACCCCAAGTGCTGGTGATCGACTCCATTCAAACGCTGTACACGAACAATCTTCAATCGGCGCCGGGCAGTGTCGCTCAAGTCAGGGAGACCGCCGCACAACTGGTGCGGTTTGCCAAACACACCGCCACCGCCGCGATTCTGGTTGGGCACGTCACCAAGGAAGGATTGCTCGCTGGACCGCGCGTGCTCGAACATATGGTAGACACGGTACTGTACTTTGAAGGCGATAGGTCTAGCAGTTTTCGTCTGGTTAGGTCGTTCAAAAACCGGTTTGGCGCGGTCAATGAGATTGGCGTGTTCGCGATGACGGATCGGGGGTTAAAAGAAGTGACCAACCCGTCGGCGATGTTCGTCAGTCGGGATCGAGCCAAATCCCCAGGCAGCGTTACCTTGGTGACCCAGGAAGGGACCAGGCCGTTGTTAGTGGAAGTGCAGGCACTAGTGGACAAGAGTCCATTGGCGAATCCGCGTCGATTGACCGTTGGCCTGAATTCTTCGCGATTGGCAATGTTGCTGGCCATCCTGCATCGGCACGCTGATTGCGTGTTGTATGATCGAGACGTATTCGTCAGTGTCGTCGGTGGTGTACGAGTCATCGAACCTGCTGCGGATCTCGCCATTTGTCTGGCCGTGGTTTCCAGCCTCAGGAATCAATCTTTACCCTGGGACACGGTGGTATTCGGTGAAGTGGGTTTGTCCGGAGAGGTGCGTCCGGTTCAACGTGGTGTCGATCGCGTGAAAGAGGCATTGAAGCTTGGATTTTCGCGCGCGATCATCCCTGACGCCAATGCCACCAGGCATTTACCCGACGCGATGACGGTGATTTCGGCACACCGCATCGGTGAAGCTATTGAACATGCATTCGGCTAGTTCGTCACCCTCGAAATATCGCTGACGAAACGTAACTTAACATCTTCTACCAGCAATTCGTCGTTCTCACACAGAACAACAGGTTCGTGCAGCGGTGCACCATTGAGAGCCACTTCAGAAGCATTGGCCAGGGACGAGACCATGTATTCCTCGCCTACTAGCTCAATGACAAGACTGCGCTTGTGATTTTTACCCAACGCAAGCCTTTCGTGGGTTAAATCTACGAGCGCGCCTTGATTGACGCCATTTAACACCAGCAACTGCGCGCCGGGTACAGACACCTCAGCGTCGCCGCTCTCGACACCGGCATCGGATGTTGATTGCGGCGTGGGTTCGGCAGCGATGGGTTGCGCCGCACTTTGCTCCGGGGCCGGAGCCGTATCGGCGGCCGTATGAGCCGTTTGTTGGTTTGCGCCATGGTGTTGATAATGAAGCTTGTAACTGCCGATCAGAACGACGTCGTTATCGCTTAAGTCACAACGAGTGACGGATCTATCGTTGACAAAAGTGCCCAGTGAGCTACTCAGATCTTTGATTGTGGAGCCGGAATCAGAAGTGAATATCCGCGCGTGCCGTTCGCTCACCGAAGGAGACTTTAACTGGATCTCGTTAACCGCAGAACGGCCGATTCCAACACCCCCCTCGGGCAGATTGAATCGGGCAATGACTTCCCCTTGTCTGATTAACACCAATTTTGGCATGAGAACTCAGTAGATCATGGGCTAGCTCGGCGCACGAGGATTACCGACACGTTGTCCGGGCCACCGTTGTTGTTGGCGGCGGTGATCAGTTGCTCGACCTTCTGCTGCAAGCCATTGCCAGCTTGTTGCAGCAATTTCTCGATATCAAGGTCTGTCATGGCGTCGGTCAAGCCATCTGAGCACAACAAAAAGAGATCATCATCACGTATCGAACCTTCCGTGATATCCGGAGTGATTATTTCGCCGATGCCAAGTGCTTTCAAAAGAATATTTTTTCCATTCCAATTATCAGCTTGTTGCCGAGTGATGAAGCCTTGGCTCATGTATCGTTCAGCGAGGGTATGATCGATCGTCAACTGTTCGAGCTGTCCCTGGGAAAAGCGATACAGGCGTGAATCTCCTAAATGAGCCGCTATGAAGTACCGCTGGTGAAAGCTGACAACGACAACGGTAGCCCCCATTCCAGAACAATCGGGATTTTGCCCGGCAGCGTGCAATATCGCGGTATTCGCATTGTGTAATGAGTCAGCAAGGAATTGCGCGCTGATGGGAGACCCGTGGTCAGCCTGGTGCTCACTGTTATTGGGGACGAGAAGGGACGCGATTACGTCTACCGCCATGCTGCTGGCAACGTCGCCGGCGCGATGTCCACCCATGCCATCGGACAGTATCACGATCCCTTGATTTGGGAAGATGCGCAGTGCATCTTCGTTTCGGGCTCGTATCAACCCGACGTCGGTACCAGCCGCCATGTCCCAGCCGATGATGCTATTCGCTGACATTACATCGATCACCCCAGGTTCGACTGTATCAATCGCGATTACAACAACAATTTTTCCATGATGCTCAAATAGACTCGAGACAGCTGATCCGGTTCTTGGACGGCCAAACACTCATTTGCTTTATGAATCGTCTCGTTCGTTGGGCCCAACTCCACGACCTGTGCTCCGGTGGGCGCGATGAAACGGCCGTCCGATGTGCCGCCGTCGGTCGATAGCCGTGGCTCGATGCCCAATTGTTCGCGCACCGCCTGTTTTACGACATCAATTAATTGGCCGTCCGGAGTGAGATACGGGAGGCCCGACAAATTCCATTTAATATCATATTGTAGTTCATGTTTCTCAAACGTCGACTGTAACAAGGCCATCAGTTGCTCAGGGGTTACGTCTGAAGAAAATCGGAAGTTGAACTCCATCTTCAGCTTACCGGGAATGACATTGACTGCTCCGGAGTCTGAGTGAAGGTTTGTGATCTGAAAGCTGGTTGGTGGAAAATGGTCATTGCCTGTATCCCATACGGTTTCGGTCAGCACCTGGATTACAGGCGCCACCTTGTGAATAGGATTGGCGGCGAGGTGCGGGTAGGCGACATGCCCTTGTATGCCATATACAGTCGCGGTGCCGGACAGCGACCCACGACGTCCGTTCTTGATTGTATCCCCGGTGTGGTTGCTGGAAGTCGGTTCGCCTACGACACAGAAATCGATATGCTCGTTGCGGCGTTGCAGTGCTTCGATGACCTTTACCGTGCCATCGACCGCGGGTCCTTCTTCATCAGAGGTGATCAGCAATGCCACCGAGCCTGAATGATCAGGTTGTCGCGCTACGAATGTTTCCACAGCGGTTACGAACGCTGCCAACGACGCTTTCATATCGGCGACACCGCGCCCATATAACAATCCGTTGTCGATGGTGGGCGTAAACGGGTCGTATTTCCACGCGCTGGTCTCTCCGGGTGTTACCACGTCGGTATGTCCGGCAAAGACCAACAATGGAGACTTGTCGCCACGGCGCGCCCACAGATTGTCGACCTCTCCAAATCGCAAGCTTTCGATTTGAAAACCGATGACCTGTAGGCGCTCGGCAATGAGTCCCTGACAACCTTGATCGTCTGGGGTGATCGATGGCCGTCGAATGAGTGCCTTGGCGAATTCTAGTGTGGCATCATCCATTATGCAGGCTAGTCGGCGCGCAGCAGTTCGTTGATGCCAACCTTAGCCCGAGTTTTGGCATCGACCCGTTTGACGATCACCGCGCAGTAGAGACTATGGGTACCGTCCCTCGCGGGCATGGACCCCGAGACGACCACCGATCCTGGCGGTATCCGTCCGTAGATGATTTCGCCGGTTTCGCGATCCAAAATCTTAGTGCTTTGGCCGATATATACACCCATAGAGATCACCGATCCTTCTTCCACGATCACGCCCTCGACGATCTCACTGCGCGCTCCGATGAAACAGTTGTCTTCGATAATGGTCGGCGCCGCCTGAATCGGTTCCAATACACCACCGATACCGACGCCCCCTGATAAATGAACGTTCTTTCCAATCTGGGCACAGGATCCCACGCTAGGCATCAATACAACATTGGGAGCGATGAACGCACCTTTACGAACTGTTGCGGGTGGCACTACCCGGACATCTGATTCTTGAAAATCATCGCGCTGAAAATGCGCAAACTTCAGCGGCACTTTATCAAAGTATTGAGTCCAGGTTCCTGCCATGGGTTCGTTTTCTGATATGCGAAAGTAAAGTAGCACCGCCTTCTTCAGCCATTGGTTCACGACCCATTTCCCATCCACAGGCTCGGCGACGCGTTGGTGGCCGGAATCGAGCATGTCGATCGCGTGAACAACCGCGTCTTTGACTTCAGCAGAGACATTTTGTGGCGTGATCTCGGCGCGATTTTCGAAAGCCTGATCGACCACCATGCTCATGTCGCTCATGACAGCTACTCCCTTTTCTCGTATTGTTTAGTTAAGTCGATAGTGCAGTGTTGCCGCGCGCTATAAAGATGCGGCCTTGGGTGTTTTACTGTCGGTATCCAAAGACAATGCCTGTTGTATCCGGTGCGCCAAACAGGTTTGTTGCGTATGCTTGGTTACCAGATTCCCATCGCGGTCAGTAATAAAGAAAATGTCCTCGGCACGCTCACCGTAGGTCGCAATTTTAGCAGTTGCCAACTTAACCTTACACTCAGAAACACAACGCGCTACCTCATGCAATAGGCCGGGTTGATCCTGGGCTACGACCTCCATCATCGTGTGTTGGCCGCTGGGAGATTGAGTGAAACTGACTCGGGTCTCGATCGGAAAATGTTTTAGGGTACGAGGTATATGGGCCTGTTTACGCGGCCGGTCCAACGCCGGGTTGACAATCTCGTTGTGAAGACGATGCTTTAGTCGCTGCAACGTTTCCGGGTCACTGGCTTGCCTATCGCCTTGCTCGAGGGCGATGAAGGTATACAGGGCAAATCCAGAGGGCGTCGCGTGGATGCGTGCATCGACGATATTCAAATTCATCCGTGCAAAACCTCCGGTCACCAAGCTGAGCAGACGCTCGGTCTCCGGGGCGTACACCAGGAACACATTGGCAGCCAGATTTGGGTCATGCTGAACCTCGACTAAGGGAAGTTGGATTGCCGCTGTAGACGCGATCATGTTGACATGCAGAGCAATCTCCCTGGCGGTATAGCGTAGAAAGTAGTCGTTAGGGAAGGATGCCCAATGTTGGCTGATTACTTCAGGGGCGATACGATCCTTATCAATGAATTCCAGGGCCTGCTCTTTTGCGTCTTTTATACGTTGTTCGACGCGGGTCGGCTCGGCATGACCGCGTCGCAACGCCTGGGAAGTGATGAAGTAAAGATCATCCAACAAACGCCCTTTCCAAGCATTCCAAACATGCGGGCTGGTGCCGCGTATGTCAGCAATTGTCAGCAGATATAAGTTATTCAGGCGTTCCTGGTCGCCGACCTTTTTCGCAAAATCCAGAACCACTCCCTCGTCGGTGATGTCTTGACGTTGTGCGGTCCAAGACATTAGCAGGTGATTACGCACCAGCCAGGCAACGAAGTGTGCGTCATAATTGCTCATCGCATGAGACTTGCAGAAGTCAAAAGCGTCTCTCTCTCCAAGTACGGAGTGGTCGCCTTTGCGACCCTTGGCGATGTCGTGAAACAATCCGGCCAGATATAAACGCTCAGGCTTGAACGTTTGTGACATGAGTTGGCTGGCGCGGGGAAATTCGTCGCGGTGCTTGGGACGCGCGAAGCGTCGGAGGTTACGCACAACAAATAAAGAATGCGCGTCAACGGTGTACACATGAAACAGGTCGTACTGCATCTGTCCGACCACGGCGCCGAATAGCGGGATATAGGCACCGAGCACGCCGTAGGCATTCATTCTACGCAGGGTATGAGTCTGGCCGCGTGGTTGACGCATAGTCTCCATGAATAAACTGCGGCACCGAATGTCATTACGAAACTCCTGATCAATACGATGGAGGTTGGCACGAACTTGCCGAATGGTCCCCGCGCGAACGCCTTTCAGGTCGGGGTTTTGTTGCAGAATAAGGAACAGTTCTAATATCGCAAGCGGACTCTTTTCGAATATATCTTCGTCCACGGTTTCCAAGTAACCATTGTATGCCCTGAAACGCCGGTTTATCGCCTCAACATGAGCCGATGTGGATGATAGATTTATCTCTTCGTAATGTTGCAGCAAAATTTCGTTCAACAGACGAAGTTCTTTAACCGTGCGATAGTATCGCTTCATCAATTGTTCAACGGCAAGACGGCTGTCATCATTCCGATACCCCATCTGTTCCGCCAGCACATGTTGATGGTCAAACAATAATCGGTCCTCGCGTCGATTAGAATTGAAATGTAGGCCGTTGCGCAGTTTCCATAAGAAGTTACGGCCACGCACCAAGGATCGGTATTCATCCTCGGTCAGGAAACCGTGCTCAATGAGATCTCTCAGTTGGGTGGCCCCATATCGGCGCTGTGCAACCCATAATACGGTTTGGATGTCACGTAGTCCTCCGGGACCTTCCTTGATGTTGGGCTCGAGGTTATATGCGGTATCGTCAAACTTATCGTGCCGGACTTGTTGTTCTTCCAGCTTGGCTTTATAGAACTTGTCCGCCGGCCAAAGCCTGGGCGCGGCAGTCTTGTTCTGCATTTGGGCAATCAATTTATCGCTTCCCTCGAGCAGGCGCGCCTCCATAATGTTCGTGGCAACGGTGAGATCGTTCTTGGCTTCGCGTACGCAGTCCTTGATCGAACGTACGCTGTGACCGACTTCGAGCCCGATGTCCCACAGGAAGCTCAGTAAAGACTCGGTAAACGACCGTATCTTTTCATAACGTTGAGTTTTCACCAGCAACATGAGATCCACATCGGAGTGGGGATGCAGCTCCCCCCTTCCGTATCCTCCCACCGCAACCAAGGCAACATCGATTTCTTTCGGAAGCAAGTCTTGGTGATGGATCCAGGCGAGATGCAGCACTTGATCAACCAGCCATGCGTGATGGTCCACAATGTCCTGCGATGGGGCACCTTGCATGTGGTAGTCGTGAAGTTGTTGGCGAGCCTGAGCAAGTGCAGCGCGCAATAATGCGATCGGGTCATCCACCTCAGCAAGCTGAGGCTGAAGAACTTGGATATCGATTAGCTTGGATTTCGCAAGATACACGTCAACGTGTTTCCTCGAATGAATTGGTCAGCACTTCGCGTCCATCATCGGTTACAAGTATCGTATGTTCCCATTGAGCAGATAGACTATGGTCGCGAGTGACCACGGTCCAGTTATCGGATAGCAGTCTGGTCTCCTTGCGTCCGGCATTGATCATCGGCTCGATGGTAAAGGTCATACCGGGAACGAGTTCGATACCGGTCCCGTGTTCGCCATAGTGTAAGACCTGCGGCTCTTCGTGAAACTCCCTGCCAATACCATGACCACAATATTCGCGTACCACCGAGAAATTATGCGCTTCGGCGTGGCTTTGGATGACATGACCGATGTCGCCCAAGCGGGCGCCGGGCCGCACTATATCAATAGCGCGAAGCAGGCACTCGCGACTCACTTGGGTGAGCCGTTTCGCCAGAATCGACGGCTTGCCGATGAAAAACATTCTACTGGTGTCACCGTGATAACCGTCTTTTATAACGGTTATATCGATATTAATGATGTCTCCATTCTTGAGCTTTTTGTCCGCGGGAATACCATGACAAACCACGTGGTTGACGGAGGTGCAGATAGACTTCGGAAAACCCCGGTAATTCAATGGTGCCGGAACCGCGTTGAGATCGTTGACGATGTAATCATGGCAGATTTGGTCGAGCGTGCCGGTAGTCATCCCCGCCGTGACCCTGGAACCGATCATATTTAGGACCTGAGCCGCGAGACGCCCGGCGAACCGCATTTTTTCGATCTCGTTGTGAGTTTTTAGGGTGATGGCCATGAATTCGAGCGCGATATGGGTATCGGGGCGCACATGCTACACGATTTTTCATGCCGGGCGCAGGCAGTCAAGGACTGTCCAGGGGCTAAGCGCCGCGATTGCCCGAAAAAGGGGCCTGTGCTATAAAGCGCCGTCATTTTTTAAACTTCGCACGCAGGTCGACACGGTTGCCCGGGTGCCTCGCGAATTGTTCGCTGGGGTCGGCGGCTGGGACCTTCGTTAGTGTAAACCCGAACGGAGAAAATTCGATGGCAGACGTCACCATGCGCCAGATGCTCGAAGCTGGTGTTCATTTCGGCCACCAGACACGATACTGGTCGCCCAAGATGCGTCCCTATATCTATGGGCAGCGCAACAAAATCTACATCATAAATCTGGAACAAACATTGCCGCTGTTCAAGGAGGCGATGGAATTCCTGAGACAAATGGCGGCTAACGGAGGTAACGTGCTTTTCGTGGGCACCAAGCGTCCGGCAAGCAAAGTAGTTAAGGAAGCCGCTGAAAGCTGCAGGTGTCCGTATGTGAATCACCGTTGGCTCGGAGGCATGCTTACCAATTTCAAGACCGTCAAAAACTCGATTCAACGGTTGAAGGATCTGGATGCCCAGGTTGCCGAAGGGGATCTAGAAAAACTAAGCAAAAAAGAGGCGCTGCGCCTGCAGCGCGAACGGGCCAAGCTGGAGAGAAGCCTGGCAGGCATTAAGGACATGGCGGGTCTTCCCGATGCGATGTTTGTCATCGATGTCAAACAAGAATACATCGCTGTGGCAGAGGCGAATAAACTAAAGATACCGGTCGTCGCCGTGGTCGATACCAATTGTGAACCGGACAATGTGGACTACGTGATTCCGGGCAACGACGATGCGATTCGGGCGATCAGGTTGTATGCGAATAGCGCGGCGGAAGCGATCCTCGACGGTCGTCAGGTTGTCGCGGAACAGCTGGTACCGCAAACCGGGGAGTATGTTGAAGTGGATGAAAGTGGCCAGGCGGTGGCATCGGCGAGCGTCGAGTCAGCGGTGGAACCTCCGGTCCCGGAGCCGGTTCAATCTGCTGATGCGGAAGCGAGCGTGTCCGCGCCGGTAACCGCCGAGCAGGTTACAGAAACTACAGCCGAAGATGCCAGCGAGGTTGAGGACACGAGCGTCACGGCACAGACAGCGAAGGCCGAAACCGATAAGGCGGAAGCGAAAACCGTCAACAAAAAGACCAAAAAGAAGGTGGCAAAAAAGACCTTGTCCAAAAAGGCTGCAACCAAGAAGACCGTGTCCAAGAAAGCGGCGTCCAAAAAGGTCGTGTCCAAAAAGAAAGTAACCAAAGCTACGTCCGCCAAGAGCCGCGCTGCGGCCAATACCCAAAAGGCCGATGACGAAGAGGCCGCGGAACAGTCGGATACCAATTCTGCTAACAAAGGGAAAGCTTAAGCAAACCTGTAAACGAATCGTTTGGAGATAACGAAATGGCAATTACTGCCGCAATGGTGAAAGAACTGCGTGCGCGCACCGGCGCCGGAATGATGGAATGTAAAGGTGCCCTCACAGAAACTGATGGCGACATGGAAGCGGCGGTTGAGTTATTACGCAAGAAAGGAGCGGCCAAAGCCGATAAGAAATCCGGACGAATCGCCGCCGATGGAGTGATCGTCGCGTTGATCTCCGCTGATAAGAAATCTGGCGCATTGGCCGAGGTGAATTGCGAGACGGATTTTGTCGCCAAGGACGACAATTTCTCTGCTTATGCCCACGCCGTGGTGGAAACCGTGATGGCTAAGCGGCCGGCCTCGTTGGAGGTGTTGAGTGAACTGGCGTTGAGTGGCGGCGAGTCGACTGTTGAAGAGGCAAGACGCGAGCTGATCACCAAGATCGGCGAAAACATCAATATACGCCGCTTTCAGGTAATTGCAGCGGAAACGGATGCTAGCGTGAGTGCCTATGTGCACGGAACCCGTATCGGGGTGTTGGTAACGGCAAGCGGCGGCCGAGCGGACTTGGGTAAAGACATCGCTATGCACATTGCCGCAAGCCGGCCGCTTTATGTATCCAAGGACGCAATACCTGCGGAAGTGGCGGCGAAAGAACGTGAGATTTATGCCGCGCAAGCGAGTGAAAGCGGTAAGCCAGCGAACATCGTCGAGAAGATTGTCGAAGGCCGGCTCCAGAAGTACTTCAATGAGATCACCTTGTTGGGACAACCGTTTGTCAAGGATCCGGACCAGAGCGTCGGGAAGTTACTCAAGTCTGAAAAGGCCACCGTAAAAGAATTCATCCGGTTTGAGGTCGGCGAAGGTTTGGAACGCCGCGCTGACGATTTCGTGGCTGAGGTCATGGCGCAGGCAGAGGGAGCATAAATCGAGGTGGATGCTCAGGGTGGCTTCTCCCGCTGCAGAGTGTTGCTCAAGCTTAGTGGGGAGGCATTGAGCGGTGGCACGATCGGCATTGATCGCTTGATGATGGAAGACGTTTGTGCACAGATAGCATCCGTAACGAGACTCCATGTGCAATTGGCAATCGTTGTTGGAGGCGGAAATTTTTTCCGTGGTGCGAACGCTGCAACGACCGGCCTGGACAAGGTGACCGCGGATTATGTTGGAATGTTGGCCACGGTGATGAACGCCCTGGCCCTGCAAAGTGGTTTACAGGCGGTAGGGGTTGCGGCCAGGCTTCAATCCGCCATTCCGATGTCGCCTATAGCCGAGTCGTACAAACGTGATCGAGCGTTGAAATATTTGGAGAACGGTTGTGTCGTGATTTTTGCAGCCGGTACCGGAAATCCCTGTTTCACCACTGACACCGCCGCTAGCTTGAGAGCGATTGAGGTCGGTGCCGACCTGATGCTGAAGGCGACCAAGGTTAACGGGGTTTATAGCGATGATCCTGTCCAGAATCCGGATGCCACCAAGTATGAACAGATCAGCTATGATGAGGTACTGGAAAAGCGGTTAGCGGTGATGGATGCCACTGCAGTTGCGCTGTGCCGGGAGCACAATATGCCATTGCGGGTGTTTGCGATTTCTCAACCAGGAAGCTTGATGCGAATCATCAAGGGCGAAGATGAAGGTACCCTCATCCTGAATGAGGCATGAATTATGAGCAAAGAAATCAGAAATGACGCGGAAAAACGCATGAAAAAAAGCGCCGATGCGCTCATTCATGAATTGGCGAAGATCCGTACCGGACGCGCCAATACCGCGCTTCTTGACCACCTGCGGGTCGATTACTATGGAAACCCGACCCCCATTAATCAGGTCGCGAGCGTGAGCGTATCGGATGCCAGGAGTTTGGCGGTGACGCCATGGGAAAAATCAATGATTCCGGTGATTGAAAAGGCGATCCTAGAATCAGAACTCGGTCTCAACCCGGTAACTTCGGGGGACACGATGCGCATACCGATTCCCGCACTTACCGAGGAGCGTCGTCGTGAGATGGGTAAACTTGTTCGCGCCGAAGGAGAGCACGGCAAGGTTGCAATTCGCAATATTAGACGTGACGCCAATAATCATCTTCACGATATGTTAAAGAAAAAAGAGCTGGCTGAAGACGAAGAGAAACGGGCTTTAGATGAGATTCAAAGACTCACCGATCACTATGTGGAAGAAATAGAAAAGATCGTCGCTGAGAAAGAGAAAGAGATAATGGAAGTCTGAGTTTGCCAACGTAGAATCCCGATACGATGTCTGAAGAAAATCACGTCGCAAGCAAAGAGATGAAAGTTTCTTCCTTGGCAAGCTTACCGACGCATATTGCGGTGATCATGGACGGTAATGGCCGTTGGGCCAAACAACACGGATTGCCTCGTATTGCCGGACATCGCCGGGGATTGGAATCTGTACGAACTATGGTGAAGGCCTGCGCCGATTATAAAATTCCATATCTGACGCTGTTTGCATTCAGTAGTGAGAATTGGAAACGGCCACCTGCGGAAGTTAATTTATTAATGGATCTTTTCTCGAATGCGTTGGAGGAAAAAGCGCGAAGATTACATGAGAACAACGTCTGCTTGCGAATCGTAGGTGAAATTACCCGATTTAGCCCAAAGATCCGCATGTTGATTCAACGCGCCGAGACTCTAACCCGGGGAAACAAAGGACTGCGATTGACGATTGCAGCTAATTACGGCGGTCGATGGGACGTGACACAAGCGTGTCAACAAATTATCCAGGATGTTACAGCAGGCAAATTGAAAGCGGAAGATGTGAACGAGGATACCATAGCGCGTCGTTTAGCCACCGCGTATTTGCCCGAGCCTGACTTATTCATACGGACCGGTGGCGAGCAGAGGGTAAGTAATTTTTTGCTGTGGCAACTTGCATATACGGAGTTGTATTTTACCGAGACGTTGTGGCCGGCATTCGACCGCAAGGAGTTTGAACACGCTATAGCATCATTCGAAACACGTGAGAGGCGTTTCGGAAAAACAGGCGATCAGATCGTTAAACAGCGCCAAATACGTAATGCTTAAATATCGAGTGCTCACCGCAGCACTACTGGTACCGCTATTAGTCATCTCTATTTTTTTGTTGCCCTCTCGATATTTCGCGCTGTTTCTCGGAGGTTTTGTACTGCTCGCAGCCTGGGAGTGGAGTGGTCTTGCAAACGTCATCTCGCCGTTAGTTAAATTTGCTTATACCGGTACTGTGCTCCTGTTGGGTGTTGTTTCATTCGAGTTACCCATCTTAATAGTGCCGATAGGTGTAATCGGTGTTCTATGGTGGATCGGCGCATCCTTTCAATTATTCCGTAAGCAGCGACTTTTGATGCCCTTGGGATCTGTCGGATCTACGGTGAAACCGCTGGTTAGCGGGTTATTTGTGTTAGTTCCAGCGTGGTGTGCGCTTTACGGGCTTCATCAAGGTCCTCGAGGTCCGACGATGGTGCTGATCTTCATGTTGACTATCTGGATTGCGGATATTATTGCCTTTTTCGTAGGCCGGGCCTGGGGCAAACGGAAGCTTGCCCCAACCATCAGTCCGGGAAAGAGTGTTGAAGGATTGCTCGGCGGCCTGGCTGGGGTTATCGTGTTTGCCTCGGTAGTAGGGGTTTGGTACTTACACCTTTCTGCCTGGACGCTGTTGTTATGGCTGGTGTTGGCTTTAATTAGTGCGCTGTTCTCTGTTTGCGGCGACCTTTTTGAGAGCCAAATCAAGCGCCGGGCCGGCGTCAAGGATAGCGGAAAGACGTTGCCGGGACATGGTGGTGTCCTAGATCGCATAGATAGCATCAGCGCGGCGGCACCGGTTTTTTTTATTGGAGTACAAACGATACCGGTACTGTTGATACCCAACACGACATGATTCAAGATAGCGCAAGATGAACACCATGGCACGACCGCTTGGCGTGGTGGTATTGGGATCGACTGGTTCTGTCGGTGTCAGCACGCTCGATGTTCTGTCTCGGCATCAAGCTCGTTATCATGTTGTCGCGTTGGCCGCCCACCGCAACGTCAGTATGTTGTTAAAACAGTGTCGCCTGCACCGACCGGAGTTCGCTGTATTGGCTGATGACGATGCGGCTGACGAGTTAAACACCAGGGTGAAACAAGCGGGGCTAGATACCGAGGTGTTGAGCGGTGAAGCGGGTGTACGACGGGTAGCGGCTTTGGAATATGCCGATGTGGTAATGGCAGCAATTGTCGGAGCTGCCGGTTTATTGCCGGCCCTGGATGCGGTGAAGGCCGGTAAAAGGGTGTTGATCGCAAATAAAGAACCCCTGGTGATGCTAGGGGGATTGTTCGTCAGAGAAGCGCGCCGTTCCGGCGCGACGATATTGCCCATCGACAGCGAGCATAACGCCATATTCCAGTGTTTGCCGGCATCGTGCGGAAGCGGCATACCGATTGCTGATGCGCCAGGCCGCTACGGCATTAACAAAGTCATATTGACCGCATCCGGCGGCCCGTTTCGAAACTGCAGTATTGAGGAGCTGGAGCATGTCACTCCAAAGCAGGCATGTACGCACCCGAATTGGGTGATGGGGAAAAAGATCTCGGTAGACTCGGCGACGATGATGAACAAAGGATTAGAGATTATTGAGGCCACATGTTTGTTCAATGTCAGCCCGGATATTGTCGACGTCGTGATTCATCCTCAGAGCATTGTGCACTCATTGGTAGAATATGTAGATGGTTCGGTGCTGGCCCAACTGGCGAATCCCGATATGCGTATTCCTATCGCTCATGCATTGGCATGGCCGGATCGCATGTCCTCTGGCGCGGAGACACTGGACCTGAGTAAATCAGGCGCGCTTGAATTTGAACCTCCGCGGTTAGATCGATTTCCATGTCTGCGTATCGCGAGAGAAGTCGCTAGCAGAGGCGGCACCGCGCCAAGTATCGCCAATGCCGCCAACGAAGTAGCGGTGGAGCATTTTCTGAACCGGAAACTCAAATTTACTGATATTCCTTGGCTTATCTCCGAGACGTTGGAACACGTTGCAGCCATTGATGACTGCGACTTACAGTCGGTGTTAACCGCGGACGAACAAGCCAGGATGTTTGCACTTGATAAACTTCGTACCAAATCCTGGGTCGGTAATGTCGGCGATCAACGGGTAACTGTAACGTAAGCCATGTCGGAATTGCTTTATAGCGTCGGTGGTTTTGTCGTTGCCCTGGGAATACTCGTGACCGTTCACGAGTTTGGCCATTTCTGGGTTGCCAGGCGCCTGGGTGTCAAGGTACTGCGGTTTTCGGTTGGTTTCGGACGGCCACTTTGGGTTCGGCGCGGCAAGCAGGATGGTACTGAATATGTCATTGCCGCGATTCCCCTTGGCGGATATGTGAAAATGCTCGACGAGAACGAGGAAGAGGTGCCGCAGCAGGAATTGCATCGTGCCTTTAATCGCCAGCCGCTGTGGAAACGGGTAGCGATTGTTCTCGCCGGTCCGATGTTCAATTTTCTGTTCGCAATATTGGCCTACTGGATCGTATTCGTTGCCGGCGTGGACGGCATAAAACCGGTCGTGGGACGGGTCGCCGAGAATTCGATCGCTCAGCAGGGCGGGTTTCAGGTTGGCGATCAGATCGTTACGATTGACGGCAAACCGAACCGCAGTTGGGATGAGCATCGGCTTTATTTATTTAATCAGGCGTTCAAGCAGCGACAGATTCCTGTTGAAGTCGTGGATGCGGACGGGGCTCGGCAAGCTAGAGAACTAGACCTTCGGCAGTTACCGTTGTCTGAAATAAACTCCGCATTATTAGAGCGAGGAATCGGACTGATGGGATATATTCCAGAGGTCAAAACCATTATTGGCAGAGTGCAAGCCAACTCACCAGCTGATGCGGCAGGTCTTCAAGCGGCTGATCGTATCGTTAGTATCAATGGACAGCCCATCGAATCGTGGCTTGACGTAGTCAAGCTCATTCAACCGCTTGGTGGCAAGATGGTAAGAATGGAAGTTGTACGCGCGGGACAGTCCATGTCATTCGATATCGTTCCCGAGCGTATACAGGTAGACGGCAAGGGGATCGGGCGTATCGGTATTGAACCGACACCTCTGGAGATTCCGCAGGAGTTACGGGTAAAGATCAGGTATGGCCCCGCTGAAGCGATGATAACCAGTCTGCAAAGCACCTGATGCTGGTTAAGATTGTTCAGTTGGAGGTGTCGGCCAAGAACATCAGCGGACCGCTGACGATTGCCCAATATGCTGGACACACCGTGCGTATTGGGTTTGTCCAGTTTCTTATATTCCTGGCTGTTGTCAGCATCAGCTTGGGTGTTCTCAATCTGCTGCCCATCCCAATACTAGATGGTGGTCATCTTCTTTATTATTTGGTCGAAGCAATAAAAGGAGCACCACTCTCAAAGGAGGCACTTGCTTGGGGACAGCAAGTGGGAATCGTGTTGTTGTTCGCACTTATGAGCTTGGCTTTTTATAATGATATAGTTCGGCTGCTCCAGTAACGCATGTAGCGCTGGTCGTAATACTCTCGGCATATCGTTGGGAACAAGACCAATCTTTTAATCAATATACTGCATAAAAAAATGAAAAAGATATTGGTTTTCTTATGTCTGTTGTTCACATTTAATCCGCCTGTGAGTGCGATCGAGAGTTTTGTCGTATCAGATATTCGAGTTGAAGGGTTACAACGCATATCAGCGGGCACTGTCTTCAATTATTTACCAATTAAAGTAGGTGACCGTATCGATGATGACACCGCTCAGCAATCGATTCGCGCTTTGTATCAGACTGGATTTTTTGATGATGTACAACTGGAACAGGAGGGAACGATACTGATCGTGATTGTTAAGGAACGACCTTCCATTGCAAATATAGAATTCAAAGGAAATAAAGCTTTGGATAAGGATACGCTCATGGAAGGCATGAAACAGATCGGATTTGTTGAAGGCCGTGTTTTTAACCAATCAATTCTCGATCGGGTCGTACAGGAACTAAAAAATCAGTATTTCGCCCAAGGGAAGTACGGGGCGGAGATCGAGACAATCGTCACGCCGTTGGAACGGGGCAGAGTGTCTGTCACCGTTGACATCACCGAGGGCGAAACCGCTAAGATCAAGCAGATTAATATTGTGGGAAACGAGGCGTTTTCCGAAAAAGACCTCCAAAAACGTTTCAAGCTCAGCACTCCAACTGTTTTTAGTTTTTTGAGTAAGAAAGACAGGTACTCTAAACAAAAGCTATCCGCTGATCTGGAATCGTTGCGAAGCTATTATCAGGACCAGGGCTACTTGGACTTTGATATTGAATCTACGCAGGTCTCTATTACTGCCGACAAACGAGACATCTACATAACAATAAATATCATTGAGGGTGAGAAGTACACGGTTTCGGACTTCTCGATAAAAGGGAGATTAGTGGTTCCGGAAAGTGAACTTATATCTTTGGTTACGATTAATCCAAGTGATACCTATTCTCGAAAAGAGGTCAGTGCCAGCCGCAAGGTGATTGCTGATCGCCTTGCGGACGAAGGTTATGCGTTCACTAACGTTAGGGCGGTACCAGAAATCGATAAGGAGAACCGGGCTGTCTCATTCACTTTCATTGTTGATCCAGGACGGCGAATTTATGTGCGTCGAATCAACATTAGCGGCAACACGACTACTCGCGATGCCGTCATCCGCCGCGAGATGCGGCAGCTAGAGGGCGCTTGGTACTCAGCCTCGAAAATCCAACGGTCGCGTGTCCGTTTGCAGCGACTTGGTTTTTTCGATGATGTAAAGATCGATACGCCCACGGTGGCTGGCAGTCCAGACCAGGTGGATGTCAATATTGAAGTCAAGGAGCGGGCCACTGGAAGTGTGCTGTTCGGTGTCGGTTTTTCGGATGCCGACGGCCTTCTGCTCCAAGCGAGCGTCTCGCAGCGTAATCTGTTTGGAACCGGCCGAGAGTTGAATTTAAGTTTTGATAATTCGTCGGTGACTCGGGTGATCAATCTTCAGTACCTGAATCCATATCACACCATTGATGGCATTAGTCGAGGTTTTAACTTGTTTCGCCGGGAAGTTGATGCTGAGGAGGCAAACACTGCGGAGTATGTTACCGATACGACTGGACTTGGCGTCAATTACCGATTCCCATTGAGTGAGTTCAATTCGTTAAATGCCGGACTTTCATTTGAGCGTGTAGATCTCGAATCAACCCCGGAAACCCCACCAGAAATACTAAGTTTTATCGAACAGAGTCCATCTAATGATATTGTCCCGTTCAAGGGTAGCGTCGCCCATGACACACGCGACAGCATTCTGTACGCGACAACTGGGCTGCTGAATCGGTTATCATGGGAGCTTGCGTTACCAGGACTCGACTTGGAATATTATAAATTGAACTACCGGCTCGCTTGGTATCGACCGGTGACTGCAAAGATGGTGTTCAAGGCGGCAGGCGAACTCGGATATGGAGATGGTTATCGCGACACGGAAGAACTACCGTTTTTCAAGAACTTTTTTGCTGGTGGTGCGGGGACCGTGCGTGGGTACAAAGCTCGATCGTTGGGACCGCGAGACAGCGGTGATACACCCGAGCCGCTGGGAGGTAGTCGCCGGGTGTTAACCAACGTGGAGCTGTTGTTCCCAATACCTGGCACCGAGGCGAAAGATAAGCGATTCAGCATCTTTGTGGACGGTGGGCAAGTCTACGGGCCAAATGCGGACGTTGATCTGTCTGATATGCGGTTTTCTACTGGGATTGCTTTTAATTGGTTTTCACCATTGGGGCCGTTGTCAGTCAGTTATGGTGCACCGATAAATAAGAAAGACGGAGATGAAACTGAAAACGTTCAGGTCACGATAGGCCGATTTTTTCGTTAGTATCATTGGACATAACGTTACGGCGGGTTAATCAAGTGATGTGTTTAAAGAAATTTGTTGTCAGTTTATTTAGCATGGCGGTGCTGTTTCTTGCGCCGGCTGGTTGGGCACAACAGCTAAAAATTGGATACGTCAATGTGGTTAAAGTGATTGAAGAGGCACCCCAAGGTGACGCGGCCTTGAAAAAACTGGAATCGGAATTCGGTCCCAAGGATCGGCAGCTGCGTACTACGCGAGACAAAGTGAAGAGTCTCGAAGACGAGTTGGAAAAAAACGAATTGGTGATAAAGGACTCTGAGCGTAGAGAGAAAGAAAGGCAACTGCGTGACCTCAAGCGAAAACTAAAACGTCAGACTCAAGAGTTTCGTGAAGATTATAGCGTACGGCGAAACGAAGAACTGCGCGAGTTGGAAAAGATCGTTCACAAAGTTATTGTAGAGATCGCCAAAAGTGATAACTATTCGCTGATTATTCATCAAGGGGTTGTTTACGCCGACAATCAAATAGACATAACAGAGCATGTACTCAAAAAATTAGCGGCCGCGCGTCAGGGCTCCAAATGACATGGGCGATACCCATTTATCCTCACGCGTGGTCACTCTCCCGGAGGGTGTCGATACAATCAGCGAGAATCAATAGGTGGAAGGATTAGACATCCATAAAATAAGGGACTATCTCCCGCATCGTTATCCATTCTTGCTTGTTGACCGTATTGTCGAACTTGTCCCGGGCGAATCCCTGACGGCAATCAAGAATGTAACAATCAATGAGCCGTTTTTTCCCGGTCATTTCCCCAATCGGCCTGTCATGCCCGGAGTTGTGATTGTGGAGGCAATGGCACAAGCCTGCGCGATTTTGGCAAGTTATGGTCTGGATAGATCGGGTGGTGAGAAGCGCGTTTATTATTTGACCGGCATCGATAAAGCGCGTTTTAAAAGGCCCGTGGAACCGGGCGACCAACTTCGTATAGATGTTTCTATCTTGCGCCGCATTAAAAACATGTGGCGCTGTGGCGGTGAAGCAAATGTGGATGGTAGTTTGTGTTGTAGTGCGAATTTGATGTTTACCTATAAGGACCTGTAAGTGATCGATGACCGTGCGGTCATAGCGTCCGGCGCGCAATTGGGAGAGAGGGTCAGTGTAGGACCGTACTCAATAATAGGTGAAAACGTCGTTATCGGCGACGGTACTTGGATCGGTCCTCACGTTGTCATCACCGGTCATACGACCATAGGACGCGATAACAAGTTATATCAGTTCTGTTCCATCGGGGAAGCGCCACAACATCTCGCTTATCCTGGCGTGGACACCCGATTAGAGATTGGCGACGGTAACATTGTCCGTGAATACTGTACGATAAACCGGGGCAGCGAAGAACAAGAGGAGGTCACACGCATAGGCAGCAATAATTTCTTAATGGCCTATGTTCACATCGCGCACGACTGCCAGCTTGGCGATAACACAATTTTTGCAAATTGCGCCAGTCTTGCAGGACATGTGACGGTGGGTGATTATGCGGTATTAGGGGGTTTTTCCCTGGTTCATCAGTACTGTCGAATCGGTGACCATTGCATAACGGGTATCGGAACAGTTTGTCTACAAGACGTGCCTCCGTACATCATGGCGGCCGGAAACCGCGCGGTACCGCATGGCGTCAATGTCAAAGGCCTGCGCAAGAGGTGTTTTTCTGACACCGACATTTCTGAGTTGAAACAGGCGTATAAACTAATTTACCGAAGGAATCTCTCCCTCAAAGGATCGATTAGCCAGCTGGAGACCGACAAATGGCGAAGTCCGGAGGTGCGCAAACTCGCTCACTTTCTAAAACACACCCACCGCGGCATCGTTCGTTAGTGAGGGTATTGCGCCTAGCCCGCATATTGCACCAAGGATCCCGGATGATGGCGAAGGAATCGGGGGTCTGGTTCCCCTGCTGTGCGGGGACAAGCGCCGCGCTGGAGCGCAATGCATAGCCGTAGCTATGCGTTGAGTGAAGCGCAAGTCCAGGCGTTCGAAACCAAACCAGCGCCGGGATAGTCCCGCGTCTATTCTTGCCAAGTCACATCGAGTATTGAATGTCGTCATTTCATAGAAGTGACGTTGCGGGTCTCTCCAGTGCATACTATGAATAGATGCGGGACGCCTTGGTGCAATATGTGGGCTAGACAGCGTAAACATTGAAATAGTGGTTGATCCGAAATCGGAAGCGAGTTCAACTTGATGATGTTTGATTTACCCGGCCGCCGATGCGATGCCTAAACAGCGTGTTGTGAAAATCGGTGTTGTTGCAGGGGAGACCTCGGGCGATTTTCTCGGTGCGCGGCTGATTCACGCAATCAAGACTCGGTGTCCTGATGCGGTGATCACCGGCATTTGTGGACCAAAGATGGTGGCACTCGGAGCAGTTAGCATGTTCCCCATGGAAAGCATTTCCGTCATGGGTCTTGATGACTTAGCTACCAGACTGCTAAGCATCCTAAAGACTCGACGACAACTTGCGGAACACTTTATCAACAATCCCCCCGACGTGTTCGTTGGCATTGATGTGCCTGATTTCAACCTCGGTCTTGAAGCCAAATTACGTAAACACGGCATAAGAACCGTCCATTATGTAAGTCCTACGGTGTGGGCCTGGCGTGGTTATCGTATCCGTAAGATACAACGAGCCGTAAGTCATATGCTGACACTGTTTCCCTTCGAAGCCGAGTACTATCGCAAACATTTAGTTCCGGTGACCTTTGTCGGACACCCAATCGCAGATGAAATAGACCCAAACGTCAACGTGACTTCCTTGCGCAAGAGTTTTGGGGTCACCGCAACACAACTAGTGGCGCTACTACCGGGTAGCCGGAAAAGTGAATTAGAGGCTCTAGGAACATTGTTCATCGACGTTGCCAACACGCTATGTGAGCAGCACCGCGACATTGAGTTCATTGCACCGTTTGCCGATGATGAGACGAAATCTTATTTCGATAATCTACTCCAGAAACGTCGTCAAGATCTTCCCATTCAAGTGGTCAAAGGAATGTCACGGCAAGCCATTGCTGCCAGCGATGTTGCGTTGCTGGCATCCGGAACCGCTGCCCTTGAGGCGGCGTTGTTCGCTAGACCGATGGTAGTAGCCTATAAGGTCTCGTGGTTAACCGGCGTTCTGGTGAAGATGTTTGCTCACGTGCGTTATTTTTCTATGCCCAATAATCTACTTGAGGGGCCCGTGGTGCCCGAATTACTGCAACACGAGGCGACGTCGGAGAATCTCACGACCGCTGTTGCCAGATTTCTCGATGACCCAACGTTACGAAACGAAGTTTCGAGCCGCTTATCGACTATCTACGATACCTTAAAAAAGAGTGCCAGCGAACGAGCGGCCGATATAGTTTTAGGCATTGCACGGTGAACGCGGAACCAATGTACAAAAGCCCGCACAAACAGCAGGTCGTAGGAGTAGATGAAGCCGGTCGAGGTCCCCTTGCGGGGCCGGTGGTAGCGGCGGCAGTGATGCTTCCGCCACGTTATTCCTTGAGCGGTATTGGCGACTCGAAACAGTTGACCCGGAGAAAACGCGAGCGTTTGGATCGGATGATAAAAGAACAAGCGGTTTGTTGGGCAATTGGTGAGGCTGACGTTCCAGAGATCGACACGCTGAATATCCTGCAGGCCACGCTGTTAGCAATGTCCCGTGCGGTGGGCGCTTTAGCCATTCACCCCGAGCTAATCTTAATCGATGGCTGTCATGCGCCGGACTTGAGTTGTAAAGTACGAACCGTCGTCAAGGGAGACGTATTCGTACCATCGATTTCCGCTGCTTCAATACTCGCCAAGGTACACCGAGATAAATTGATGATCGGATTTCATCACCATTATCCACAGTACGGATTTGCAACGAATATGGGTTATCCGACACGTCGGCATCTTGTTGCCCTGGCGCAGCATGGGGCGACCGCCATACATCGACGAAGTTTCGCCCCGGTTCGTGCGGTGATAAGGAACTTTGAGGAGCATGTTCGGTGAGCGAATCCTTCATACACCTTCATCTGCATACCGAATACTCGCTCGCCAACAGTGTGGTTAGGATTAATAAACTGGTCGACAGGGTGCTGGAACTCGAAATGCCTGCAGTCGCCATCACCGACCTGGTTAATCTGTATGGGATGGTCAAGTTCTATCGCAAGACGCTCAATTCCGGTATCAAGCCCATTGTCGGAGCCGATACGTGGGTAGTGAATCCCACCAACCTCAATGCCCCCTACCGTCTGGTGCTTTTAGTGCAAGATCAACAGGGGTATCGAAATATTTGCAGCCTGATCAGTCGCGCCTACAGGGAATCACAACACAACGGCCGGGCGTGTGTGATGAAAGAATGGTTAAAACATGAAAATGGCGGATTGATTGCACTATCAGGTGCCCAGGACGGGGATATCGGTCAAGGGCTGGCCTCAGGCGGCCGTGCACGCGTCGATCAATTAGTCGAGGAATATCGTCAGATATTTGGCAATCGGTTCTATCTGGAGCTACAGCGCGTGGGCCGCCAACATGAAGATGATTATATTCACGAAGCCGTGGACCTGGCAGCACGCTGTGGGATACCGGTAGTTGCGACAAACGATGTGCATTTTCTCTCGGAGCAAGATTTTGGTGTTCATGAGGTGCGTGTGTGTATCCACGAAGGCAGAGTGCTGAATGACCAGCGCCGCCAGCGTCGGTTTACCCCACAGCAGTATCTTCGGTCCGCAGATGAAATGATCGCGCTGTTTTCGGATATTCCGGAAGCGATCGAAAATTCGGTGGAGATCGCGAAACGTTGTAATTATTTTCTTGAGATCGGCGACTACTATTTACCGAATTTCCCGGTTCCCGAAAACCTTACGCCGGAACAACATCTTCGAGAGAAATCACGTCATGGCCTGGAGCAGCGACTTAAGGTAAATGATGTCGAAGCAGCCGAGGGCTACTGGGAAAGACTGGAGCTCGAGTTGGACGTAATTGCACAGATGGGCTTTCCTGGATATTTCCTAATTGTTGCCGACTTCATCCAATGGGCGAAAACTAACGAAATTCCTGTGGGGCCAGGGCGTGGTTCCGGCGCGGGTTCTCTGG
>CAMYNX010000033.1 GCA_947259875.1 uncultured Gammaproteobacteria bacterium
ACTCGCTCGGCGCCGGTAAGCGCCAAGTTATGGAGATTTTCTTTGCGGGAGTTTTGCGGGAATCAGTGGTGCGCGGTTAGGCGCTGTACTGCAAAACCTTGCAACGGGCATCCCGAAAGTTGGCGTCAATACAATGTGTTACAAATCAGTGTTCTGACTACGAACCAGGCGGTCGGAAGTTCGACGCCGCTCTCGCACTTCCTTGTGCTCTGCGGCACTTGTCTGTCCTGTCCATCGTCTCTCCGGGCGCGCCAAATACTCAACGAGTTAACTGACGCTTTTGTCCAATATATTCACAAATAAGTAAACTGTCCCCGGAACTCCGGTGAAATAAGTAAACTGTCCCCGGAACTCCGGTGTAAATCAATGAAGCAGCTAATAGCGCTTCTCCATATTTTAAATTGCGATGTCGATCTTGTGGTCAAGAAGAGAGCGGCAGCCTAGCCAGGTGTTCAACTCGAACGCAAAACCGCTAAGCGGTTTTGTACCCTCGCGATGCTCGCCAGGCGCCGTGAGAATTTCGGGAATTTCGGGGACAGGGGGAATTTCGGGGGGAATTTCGGGGACAGTTTACTTGTCTGTGAATATATCGGGCGGTAGTTTACTAGAACTGATCTCTTTCGGTGTCGTGGTTGTCACGTGAGTAGACCATCGCCGAATTTGTGCACAGATAAGTAAACTGTCCCCGGAACTCCGGAACTCCCGAATTTGCTTCGATTGTCCGCAACGCCATTGGTTTTTAGGCCAACATCCCCAGCGATGTGGATCTTCTCGATCCTCTAGGCGTCTAATATCATGTTTGCGATCAGAAACATGGGTTTTATAATTTCTATCCCAATGTGGACAGACCGGAACCCTCGTGAAACTCCTAAGCAATTTGCCTGACGGCGTGCATCGGGCCGCAATAGCTCAAACGGCGGCGAATTGGGTGGCGGACGAAATGACACGACTCTTGGCATCAATACTCGCGGCTACCTTGATTGTAGCGTTGCCCGTTGATGTTGCGGCCGCGGACAAGCTCAAGGAAATCACCGTCGCGTACTTCCCGGAGTGGCCGACGGCAAACCAGGTGGCTCAGGCCGAGCGATGGTACGACGCGGAGACGGGCGTTAAGTTTAATTGGCGCAAATTCAATTCCGGCGTAGAGATGGCCGCTGCGATGGCATCGGGTGACGTGCAGATTTCATATTCCATGGGCATCATCCCGTTCATGGTCGCCGTTTCCGGAGGGGTTCCGCTAAAAGCTGTTGGCATAGCCGTCTCCTATGCGGAAAACGACAACTGCGTCGTCCACAATAAGGCAGCCATCGACAAGGCCAACGCGCATGAGCTAGAGGGCAAAAAGATCGCCGTTCCGTTCGGCACCGTCACGCACTACAAGTTACTGCGTACTCTGGAATCTCTTGCCGTTGACACCAGCAAATTGCAGTTAGTCAATATGGTGTCGGCCAAGGGCGAGAAGGCCCTCGCACGTGGCGAGGTGACCATGGCCTGTGGTTGGGGCGGTGCACTTCGGCGTATGAAGACCTACGGCCGCGTACTCATGACCGCGAAGGAGCAGGCAAAAATCGGCATTCGGGTGTTCGATGTGATCGTAGTAACTAACGAACTCGCCGAGAAGCACCCCGATCTCGTCACCGCGTTTCTGAAAGTATCAGACAGGGCCGCGGATTACCTTGATGATAACCCGGATGCTGCCAAGCCGGTCATCGCGAAGGCCGCCGGCCTGAATCTCAAGGACTCGAACGTCATACTCTCGCTGTTTCAGTTCTACACGCGCGGCGCCCAGCTAACCCAAACTTGGATGGGTGGTGGCGCCCAAGCGTTCACCAAAGAGGTCGCAGACTTCTACGTGAAGCAAGGAGCGATGCCCAAGGCACTCGATAATTACGGCCCGACGTTTGATGTGCGTTTCTACGAGAAAGTACGGTAATTGCTAGGGGAATGGAGGAAAGCACGCTGGGAACCGTGTTAAGTTTATGCCACTATTCGCCAACAGTACTGTCAATACCAAAAGAACAGACCACTTCGGAGGAGATATTTAATGAACCGTATGACCAAACTTGTAAGCATGTTTTACTTTACCGCGTGCCTGCTACTTCTTACGACCGGTGAGGCATCCGCCAAACGATTTAAGATAGCTGTCGGCGATGCAGCCGGCGGCACCCAGGATGCCTTAGGCAAGAAATTCGTTGAGCTTTTGACGGCGAAATCTGGCGGTAAACATTCGGCTAAATTATTTCACAACGGCCAACTCGGCAGCGAGCAGGACACCGTCAACGATGCTGCTCTTGGCACCCTCGACTTTTCCATCCTTGCCATCAACAACATCACGCCGTTTTCGCCAACGGTGGGTGTGTTCACGCTTCCCTATGTCATCCTGAGCCTCGATGACGCGATCAAACTGACCCAAGGAGATGTCGGCAAGGAATTGATTGATAACACCATCCGTGATGCCAAGGTGCGCATAGTCGGCTGGGCCTATTCCGGGTTCCGCGTGCTGACCAACTCGAAGAAGCCGATTAAGACGGTCGCAGACCTGGAGGGCGTCGTGGTTCGCGTACCGAAGAACGAGATTATGCTCGACACTTACAAGTCCTGGGGCATTAACGCGACCCCAATGGCTTGGTCGGAAACCTTCACCGCCCTTCAGCAGAAGGTCGTAGACGGTCAGGACAACCCCTATATCACCGTGCATGCGATGAAATTTTATGAGGTGCAGAAGTACGTCACCAACCTTCGCTACCTTTTCTCCATCGAGCCCCTGATCGTCAGCGAGTCGATTTTCCAGGGTCTTGATGAGAAGACACAAAAAGCGATCCTCGAAGCCGGAAAGGAAACGACCGATTACAGCGCACAGTACTTGCGTGATAGCGAAGCGGCCATCAAGCAGGACCTCGTGGCCAAGGGCATGCAGATTGATAATCCCGCCGATAACGAGAAAGAGTTTATCGACCGGGCGACCAAAGTCGTATGGCCGAAGTTCTACGAGAGCATCGGCGGCAAACAGAAGCTTGACAACGTCCTGAAGATCCTTGGCCGTAGCTAAGACCGCAGATTGTCGTGACCTAGAGCGACTGTCTTTCTAATGGACCGACCACACAGCGCACCCGGCGTATGTTCCCTGACCGCGGGTGCGCTGTTCGGACGCAGGAGTGACACCCATGGGTAGTCGCCTGTTAAAATTCTTCGACAACATAGAGAGCTATATCTGCCGATCTCTGCTGATTTTCTTTGTCGTCCTGCTGTTCGCCCAAATACTGTCCCGAGAGCTGTTCGATTATTCGTTTTCCTGGAGCGAGGAACTGGCGACCTACTCGTTCGTGTGGTTCGTTTTTTTCGGCGCTAGTTACGCTGCCAAGCTGGGGGCGCACAACAGGGTTACCTTCCAATTCAAGGCACTTCCGCAAAAGGCGGTGAACGCGATCGAAGGGTTTGCTGATCTATTTTGGCTCGCGTTCAACGTCTATTTTATCTGGCTCAGTTACGATTTCATCTTCTACAAAATGAACGCGTTCTGGAAATCGCAAACGCTCGGGGTTCCCATGAAGTACTTCTACCTGATCTTCCCGATCGCGTTCACGCTCATGTCGATCCGAATCATTCAGGTCAACTACTACAAGCTAGTCAAGGGAATCGATGTCCGAGACCCCGAGAAAGCCGAGGTCGATAAGATGTTGGAAGAAGGCCTGGCCGACGACGCGGGGGCGGATCGGTAATACGAAGGAACATTCATCGTGGAATATGAAACGATAATTGTACTGGTCCTGTTCGGTTCATTCCTGGCGCTGCTGGTGCTCGGCGCCCCGATTACCGTCGCCCTTGGAGTATCGGCTCTGGTTTCCTTCCTTTATCTGGAAGAGAACCCAATCAAGTTTGTTCAGATCGCCTTCACCTCCGTGGGTTCGTTCCCGCTGATGGCGTTGCCAGCGTTTATCCTCGCCGGCGCCTTGATGGAAGCAGCGGGTATTTCGAAGCGGCTCGTCATGCTAGCGGAGAGCTTCGCGGGTCCGGTAACGGGCGGTATCGCGGCGGCGACGGTGATGGCATGTTTGTTCTTCGGTGCCATCTCAGGATCAGGTCCGGCCACGACAGCGGCGGTCGGAATGCTGATGATTCCGGCGATGACGGCCAGGGGCTACGACAAGGGATACGCGTCCGCCATCACCGCGTCGTCGGGCGGTCTGGGCGTCGTCATCCCGCCGTCGATCCCGATGGTCATCTTCGGGATTTCCGCACTTGGAATGGACGCACCTGCCTCGGCGGTTGAGAAATTCGGTGAGTTTCAATCGGTCTCCATTCCGAAGCTGTTTATCGCAGGCGTGTTTCCGGGCCTCGTGCTTGCATTAAGCCTGCTGATCATGAACTACATCCTGTGCAAGAAGTATGGCTACCGTGGCACCGCGGAAGGATGGTCGCTGTGCAAGATCTGGTTGACGGTAAAGTCGGGAGTGTGGTCGATCCTGGCCCCACTGGTCATCCTCGGCGGCATCTATACCGGCTTTTTCACCCCGACTGAGTCGGCGATCGTCGCCATCTTCTACACGCTGGTGATTGGCTTTTTCGTCCACAAAGAGCTGAAGTTCGAGAACATCAAACACTCACTGGAGACGACGACGTGGTTGAGCGGCCGTGTCCTGTTGATCTTGTTCACCGCCACCGTTTTCGGACGGCTGCTGGTAGAGAACGAGATTCCGGCAATCATCGCGGAAGCGATGTTGAGCGCAACGACGAACATCTACCTTATCTGGGCGATGCTCATTTTCTTCCTGCTGTTCGTCGGCATGTTCATGGAGACACTGGCCACCATCCTGATCTTGACGCCGGTGCTGCTGCCGATTACCTACAGCCTAGGTATCGATCCGCTGCACTTCGGCATCGTCATGGTGTGTTGTTGCGAGATCGGGTTCCAAACCCCGCCCTTGGGTGAGAACCTATTCATCGCATCCGGCATATCTAAATCGAGCATCGAGGAGATCTCGCTGAAGGCTGTGCCGTTTGCGGTCACTTCCGTTATTGCGGTCTTCATCATCGCCTACGTGCCGCAGATATCGCTTTGGCTGCCCAAGGCCTTCGGATACTAACAGCCAGTGTGAAGCGAAGGGAGTGAGATTATGGTAGTTGATATCCGCAAGATCCTTTACTGCACCGATCTATCGCAGAACGCTGTTTTTGCGTTCCGATACGCGGTGCAGTTAGCAAAGTTGACCGGGGCTGAGATTCACATTCTGCATGTGGTCGAAGAGCTATCTGCCGACGCCAAGCTTGCGCTTCAAGCCTATGTCATGGATGGCGATATGCGTGACAAGACGCTGCGTAATCGAGCGAACCAGGCCAAGGCACAATTGCAGGAGCGATTGGATACGTTCTGGGCCGAACAGGATGAAGAAGACCGGAAAGTCCGCGACCAAATCGTGTCCGTTGATGCCTACGAAGCCTATCCCGCTGAACAGATTCTCAAGTCAGCTATAGAACATCACTGTGATCTGGTGGTGATGGGCGCCCATGAAAAAGGGCTCAGTCACAACTTCCTCGGCAGCGTGGCGAAAAGTGTGCTGCGCCGTTCGCGCATTCCGACGCTGATTGTTCCCTTACCATAAGGGGAGAAAAGGGCATTGCTTTGCGCTTTTGAATAAAAACGTCGCGGATATTCCTGGTCTACCGCGCGCCAGACATAGCCGCGTTGACCTTATTATGAGATAGGTCGGTTATTTAGTTGGTCACGACCAGAGGAGGAGGCCTTGGAATTTCTCGACTATCTCGCCCAAGTGTTTACCTGGACCAATATGTCGATATTGGTTCTGGGCACGGTTGGAGGGTTGATTTTAGGCGCAACACCTGGATTGAGCCCGACCATGGCGGTCGCCCTGCTCATCCCGTTTACCTTTCAAATGGAACCTGCGCCGGCGCTGATTTTGCTTGGCGCGGTGTATACCGCCACGGTCGCGGGGGGCGCCGTCAGCGCCATACTTGTGAGCATCCCGGGGCGCCCGCAAACATTGCCACGCTCCTTGACGGTTTTCCGCTGGCGAAGCAGGGCCGGGCGACCGAGGCGCTGCACTATTGTTTTATCAGCTCGTTCTTCGGCGGTGTTATCGGAGTATTGGTGCTGATTTTCTTTACTCCGGTGCTGGCGGATGTGGCGCTGCAATTCGGTCCGTCCGAGTTGTTTTGGGTCGCAGTGCTTGGCGTCACCGTTATCGGGTCTCTTGGCACGACGTCGGTACTGAAAGGCCTCTTTGCCGGCGCCTTTGGATTGTGGATCTCGACGGTGGGTTACAACCCGGTTGTCGGCGAAGAGCGCTTCGTATTTTCCGAACACCTGACCGGCGGGATCAATATCATCGCGGCACTCATCGGTCTGTTCGCGATCCCACAGGTCCTCACCATGCTGGAGGAATCAGGCCGCTCGAGTGCGGTCGAGATGTTCAAGATGGAACAACACAAACTTCTCGCGTCGTTTCGCGCCAATCTTCTCCGGGTCAAAGCGCTCATCATCGGTACGATTACAGGGGTCATCGTTGGAATCATTCCGGGAGCGGGGGGGCAGATCGCGGGTTTGATTGCTTACGACCAGACCAAAAAGTTCAGTCGACACAAGGACCGTTTCGGCAAAGGCGAACCAGATGGTGTCATTAGCGCCGAAAGCGCCAATAACGCGATGGTGGGTCCATCACTAGTTCCTTTGTTGACTTTGTCGGTCCCCGGGAAATCGACGATGTCCTCTATAAGCACCCGGCGGTACTGGAGGCGGCGGCGTTTGGGATGCCGGACGGCAACTATGGCGAGGAGGTCATGGCGTGCGTGGCGTTCAAACCTGGCGAGACGTGTTCGCCGGATGAACTGCAGGCGTTCTGTGTCGATAACCTGGGTAAATACCGGGCACCGAAGGCAATCTACGTATTAAAGGATCTGCCCAAAGGCCCCTCAGGTAAGATCCAAAGATTGAAGCTGGTAGATATCGTCACGGAGATGACGTGAAACATTGCAACACGTTCAGGGCCGGATTGTTGGCGCGTGGAAGCAGACTTCCCTGGTGCGTAAAGCGATCCCACACCGACAGGCATAAAGGAGGAATTTGATGTTTGGCAAGATCTTGGTTGCGGTTGATGGTTCGGAACACGCCTACAAGGCCCTCGATGTCGCCGGCGATCTCGCGGAGAAGTACGACGCGTCATTGCTGGTTGCACACATCATTGTGAAACCCGTCATACCCTCATACTTCGAGGGACTTGCGGTCGAAAAAGCCGAGCAGATATACAAGACCCTGGGTTCAGAGATTGCAGAAAAGATCTTTGCTGAATGCGAGGCACGATTAGGTGACCGGAGTCTCAATTCCATGAAAACGGCGGTTGCGGAAGGAGAACCTGCGAGGGCGATTACAGATCTCGCGGAAAAGGAAGCGGTTGATTTGATCGCCATGGGCACCCGCGGCCTGAGCGGAATTCGAGACGTGGTCATCGGGAGCGTAGCGCACAAGGTCACCATCCTGTCACGATGCCCGGTGATTACCGTAAAGTGAGGACATATAACGAGTCTGGCCCTGTATACACGTCCGCTGAGGGGTGGCGCAGAGGAATGATACGAACTGGTCCTAGCCAGCCGATCCAATCTCACATTAGAGTTGAGTCCGGATTAGCCTCGACCAACGCGCGTTCGGGTCAACCGGGCGCGACATCACGCCCCTGGAAGACGTTCGACATCGATTGATACGAGTACGCACATGATGAATGCTCAACCAGACACACCCAGTGCAACGCTGAATGCCTACGATCCGCGCTACGATCCGCTGGTAGACGCTGGTCCGGGCCACAACCGGGACTATGCGCCGACGTACTGGATCGCAACGGCCGGCACGCCGCCGAAGGACGACGGACCGATTACCCAGGACGTCGACGCCGACGTGGTGGTCATCGGCTCCGGCTACACGGGCCTCGCCTGCGCCATCTTCCTCGCGCAGGAACACGGCATCAAAGCGACAGTGCTGGAGGCCAACTGCGTCAGCTGGGGCTGCAGCACCCGTAATGGCGGCCAGGCTCAGATCTCCTCCGGTCGTCTCAAGAGATCGCAATGGATCAAACGCTGGGGTTTGGAGACCGCGAGGAAGATGCACGCGGAGGTCAGCGAGGCCTTCGATGTCTTCAGGGCCCTGATCCTCTCCGGTAAGTTCGATTGCGAACCGCAGCGGGGCGGGCACCTTTATATCGCCCACCGCCCGAAGGCCATGAGCATGCTGGAAGCGGAATGCAGACTGCTGAATGAGACCTTCAGTTACAAGGCTGAAATGCTGGACGCCGAGACACTGCGGCGCGAGTACGTGTACGACGCCGAGGCATCGGGGGCGATGTACGAACCCGATGGCATCGGCGTACACGCCGGCAAAATGGCGTTCGGTTACTTGAGCCTGGCGCGGGAACTTGGGGCCACCGTGCACCCATCCAGCCCGGTGATGGGATGGGAGACCCACAACGGAGTTCATTACCTGGGTACGCCTGGCGGGACGGTGCGGACGCGCGCGGTGGCGATCGCCACCGGCGGCTACACGCCACCCGGCCTGCACCCGAGGGTGAAGAGCCGCATCATGCCGATTCTGTCGAATTCCATCGTGACGCGGCCGATGAGCCAGGAGGAGAAAACGGCGTGTAACTTCAAAACCAATCTCGTGCTCACCGATACGCGCACGCTGCGCCATTACTATCGTCAATTACCCGATGACCGGGTTCAGATCGGCAGCCGCAGCGCAATCACCGGCGCGGATGCCGAAAACCCAAAACACTTGCAGCTCCTGCTTGCGGGCTTGTACCGGAAGTTCCCGGCCCTGAAAGATATCGATGTCGAATACTCGTGGTGGGGCTGGGTGGATGTCAGTCACGACATGATGCCGCACATCTTTCAACCGGACCCGTCACAGGCCGTGTACTACGCGATCGGTTACGGTGGCAACGGGGTCATGTATTCCGCGCAGGCAGGCCGGCGGATGGCCCAGAAGATCGCCGGGAAAGGCCAGGAGCTCGATCTTCCCATCTTTACCTCGCCCCTGCCGGGCCACATATTGGCGCCGTTTCGACGATTGGGCCAGCGCCTGCTGTATCGCTGGTATTACTTACTCGACGAGGTGATGTAGCCGGCATTGAGCCGTGTACGCAACCTGCAATCGACAATTTTGAATTCAACCAAAGGAGAGTACTCATGACACACTCACTCCCGGAGCGCGCCGTAGTGACCGGCAAGTGCCTCATGACGCCGTCGGAGGCGTTTGTGGAAACCCTGGTGGCCAACGGTGTCACCGATGTGTTTGGTATTGTTGGCTCTGCGTGCATGGATGCGCTGGACATCTTTCCGGCCGCCGGCATCCGCTATGTTCCCGTGGTTCACGAGCAGGGTGGCGGTCACATGGCCGACGGCTACGCGCGGGTGAGCGGCCGACACGGGGTGTGCATGGCCCAGAACGGACCCGGCATCACTAATTTTGTTACCGCGATTGCCGCCGCCTATTGGGCGCATTCGCCGGTGGTGGTGATCACGCCGGAGACGGGGACTATGACCCAGTGGCTGGGGGGCTTCCAGGAGGCGCAGCAGTTGCCGTTTTTTGAGACCATCACCAAGTTTCAGGGCCATGTGAACAACGCGAAGCGCATGGCCGAGATCACCGGCCGCTGCTTCGACCGGGCGATGCTCGACCTGGGACCGGCCCAGCTCAACATCCCGCGGGACTTATTCTACGGCGAGTACGAGTATGAGATTCCCGAGCCGATGCGCGTGGAGCGCGGGCCGGGCGGCACCGAGAGCCTGGATCAGGCGGCGGAGTTGCTGGCGTCGGCCGAGTTTCCGGTGATCGTGTCTGGCGGTGGGGTGATCCTGTCCGAGGGGATGCCGTCCGCGGTGGCCTTGGCGGAACAGCTCGGCGCGCCGGTGGTCACCAGCTATCTGCACAACGACGCCTTTCCGGCGAGCCACCCGCTGTGGTGCGGCGCGTTAGGCTACCAGGGGTCCAAGGCGGGTATGAAGTTGATCAGCAAGGCGGATGTGGTATTGGCGTTGGGCACGCGCTTAGGGCCCTTCGGCACGTTGCCGCAGCACGGCCTGGACTACTGGCCGCAGAACGCCAAGATCATCCAGGTGGACAGCGACGCCAAGATGCTCGGGCTGGTGAAGAAGATCACGGTGGGGGTGTGCGGGGACGCGAAGGCGGCTGCCGAGGCCCTGAGTGCGCGGCTGCAGGGTAAGGAGCTGGCCGGTGCCGGCAACCGCGACCGGCGTGCCGAGACGATCGGTGCCGAGAAGGCCGAGTGGGAAGCGGAGTTGGACGCCTGGCACCACGAGAAAGATCCCTACAGCCTGGACATGATTAAGGACACCAAGGAAATGCATCCGCGGCAGATGCTGCGCGAGCTGGAGCGAGCGATGCCGGGCGACGCCATGGTGTCCACGGACATCGGCAACATCTGTTCGGTGTCGAACAGTTATCTGCGCTTCGAGCAGCCGCGGAGCATGTTTGCGGCGATGAGCTTCGGTAACTGCGGCTACGCGTTTCCGGCCATCATCGGCGCCAAGCTGGCGGCGCCGGACCGGCCGGCGGTTGCCTACGTCGGCGACGGGGCCTGGGCGATGAGTTTTGGCGAGATCCTGACCTGCGTGCGCGAGGACATTCCGGTGACCGCGGTGGTGTTCCACAATAAGCAGTGGGGCGCGGAGAAGAAGAACCAGGTGGATTTCTATAACCGGCGTTTCGTCGGCTCGAACCTGGAGAATCCGAGTTTTGCCGCGGTGGCGCGGTCCATGGGCGCCGAGGGCGTCACCATCGATCAGCTCGGCGACGTGGGCGACGCCCTCAAGCAAGCGTGTGCGGCGCAAAAAGATGGTAAGACCACCATCGTGGAGGTCATGGTGACCCGCGAGCTCGGCGATCCGTTCCGCCGCGATGCCCTGTCCCTGCCGGTGCGGCACCTGGATAAGTACAAGGATTACGTGTAGCAGGGTCCGTCGGTGTCAGCGTCTTGATCACGTGGGACTCCTCACTCGATACCGCCTCCGGGGCATTCCATACCCCCCGGAGGCGCATATTCTTCATCTGGGGATAGAAAATGAAACCGTTCTACGAACTTCTTGACCGCGCGCGCTCCGATCCCAAGCGCATCGTGCTGCCGGAGAGCGAAGACCCGCGCATTATCACCGCGTCTGCGAAGGCCGTTGACGAGGGCATTGCGCAGATCGTGCTCATCGGGAACCCAGATGTGGTGAGACGCGTCGCGCAAGGCAACGGCGTGTCTGTAGAAAAACTCGATATACAGGATCCCGCGACATCCGGACGCCTCTCCGACTACGTCAACACACTGTACTCACTGCGCGCGAAGAAGGGCATGACACGGGAACAGGCGTCGGAGCAGACGCTTGATCCTCTGTGGTATGCCAACCTGATGGTGCGTGCGCAGGATGCCGATGGCTGCGTCGCGGGCGCACAGTACACCACGGCGGATGTCGTGCGCACCGCGTTACAACTGGTCGGGAAGCACGAAAACTACGATCTGGTATCGAGCTTTTTCATCATGATGCTGTGCCAGCCGTTTCACTCCCTGAAAGGCGCGCTGATTTTCGCGGACTGTGGGCTAATCATCGAGCCCGACGCCGAGCAACTGGCGCAGATAGCGATAACCTCCGCCGACAGCGCGCGGCATCTTCTCAAGGTCGAGCCGCATATCGCGATGCTCTCGTTTTCCACCAACCGCAGCGCCGAACACCCGTTCGTGGACAAAGTGGTGAAGGCCACCCAGCTCGCCGTCGATGCCCGGCCGGATCTCCATATCATCGGGGATATCCAGCTGGATGCGGCGATCGTACCGGAGATCCTCGCGAAGAAGGCGCCAGACCTGGAATTTGACGAGCGCGCAAATATCCTAATCTTTCCCAATATCGAATCCGGCAACATCGCGTACAAACTGGCAGAGCGTATCGGCCAGGCGGACGCCATCGGGCCGATCCTTCAGGGTCTGAAACAACCGATCAATGACCTGTCGCGGGGCTGTTCCGCGGAAGACGTATTCCGTGTCATCGCGGTCACGGTAGTACAGTCACAGGCACACAACGGTGTATGAAGGTGTTTGTAGGCCGCAAAAATTACGTTGTGGGTGGCGAATTAGTAATTGTCCCTCATTTATTCATGGAAAGTGGCGCGACGAGCTGAACAGACGCGACGTCGTCCTGTCTTCCCGGCACTTGTCGTTCCTGCACGTCGTTTTGGGGGTGCGCCATTAATTCTTTGTTTTAAAGAGACAACAGTCACGACGCTGCGACTATCTGGTGGATGTGCTGTGCGGCGCAAAGGCGTATCATGCCCTTTAACGGCAGCGGGTATCACAGCCATGTTGTCCGCTTGCCGCCCGAGCGACCAATGTCTGTCAAACTCGATTCCTCACGGGTTCGTGAAGGAGGGCGAGATGAGCAAACAGTTTTGGGCTTTCATACTATGTGGATTCGCGCTGACGCTGCTCACCGGAGTAGCTGCGACTGCGCAAGTACCTGGGAGTGCCTTTTCAGATCCAACCGCGGTGCTCGACATGCCCGAGAGCTGGAAGAACCAGCCGATTCAGTACGATCCGTCCATTGGCAAGGCCGACATCGTTATCCATTTTAATCGGCAGGTGTATCAGGCACTCCGCCCCCTGG
The DNA here is from genome assembly GCA_947259875.1 of uncultured Gammaproteobacteria bacterium. Lineage (GTDB taxonomy): Bacteria > Pseudomonadota > Gammaproteobacteria > Arenicellales > JAANXG01 > CALZGZ01. The sequence continues at coordinate 12,664 of CAMYNX010000033.1, forward strand.
TAGAACGGTTTGGAAAAGAAAATGATCTAAAGATCGCTATCACCCGGGGCACGTGCGGGATTACTTCCGGGGTGCTGAAAAACAAACGGGTTGACATTGGGATGTTCTGCTGCCCGCCGGGAAAAACCGACCGTTTTCCCGGTCTCAGCTTCCACACCGTGGGAATCATGCCGATGGCACTTCTCGTGCATCCTGAAAATTCCGTCGACGACATCACATTCGAGCAGGCTCGCCAGATATTCCAGGGAGAGATCTACCGCTGGTCCGACGTCAAGGACGCAACGGGCAAACCGGGAAGGAATGTTCCAATCCAAGTGATCACGCGGCGCCACTGCAAGAAGCGGCCCGGCCACTGGAAGCTGCTCCTCGAAGACAGTGATCTGTTCAGCCCCAAGCTGCAGGAGGTGGGTGCCATTCCGGACATGCTTCACCTCGTCGCCTCCAACACGGCGGCGGTCGGATACGAGGTGATGCAGATGGTCCGTGAAATGGACCACAAAGATATGGTCAAGCCCTTAAAGATCGATGGCCTCAGTCCAACCGTCGCCGCGAACGTGCTCTCGGCCCAGTATCCTATCTATCGCACCTACACCCTCTCATCCTGGGAGGATGTAGCGGTCCGCAATCCCAACGCAGCGCTTCTCCTGCAGTACCTACTGGCCGAGGTTGAACACGTCGACCCGCAATATGGCATCGTTCCTGCGTCCAGTCTGAGAGATTCAGGCTGGAAATTCAAAGGGAACGAACTGATCGGTCCGCCGGACTGACAATTCATCTCGCCACTATGGCGACGGTCCTAGAACCTTTTCGTAGGGTCTCGTTAACGCTGCGGATGGTCGTGTTGACGGCGCTGGTGGGCTTTGCCGTGTGGGCCGTGCTTGACTATATCCAGACCCGCGCCTTGACGCGCATTTTCCAGTCGCATCTTACCAGGATGCTCAGCCAGGAGGCGTTGGAAGACCGCCTCAACTTTGACCGCTACATCACCGCTCACCACCAGCTGGTACGGATACTTACGGGACAGAAACAGTTGAGCGAATACATCGCCGGGCAGAATTGGTCCCCCGAGGACACGGTTCACGTCAAGTACTGGCGAAAACAGGTACCTTGGCTCCCCAGACTGTCGGCGCTGCGCACGGTTACCCGGCCACGCCACGTCCTCCTTCTTGATGCGCAGGGAAGGGCGCGAGAGGTCTACCGGAGCAGCGATGAGAAACTTCCGGATGTGCTTCTCGCCCCGGGCACTTACCTGCTCGCGCAAAGTCATGATCAGAGTTTTTTAACCAGTCTTGATGGAAATCCGTATCTCATTACCGCGGAGTCTGTTACCAACGCGCAGGGTGCGGTTCTGGCTACGCTCATGCTTGCCTCTCCCATCGACGACGAGTTTCTCGTCGACACGCAGGGAATACACCGCGGACGCCTGTTTGCGCTCGTCAAGGGGGACAACTCTAAAATTGTCACCAGCAGCGATCTGGAGCTTCTGCCGGCAGGGTCGCTCCTCGAACATTTGAAAGAGCGCTACATCATCACCGGTCAGGAATTTTACGAATTTGGTGAATCGGAGTTGCCCATCAAAGTTGCTTCTTTCGTCGCCATTGATGAAATTGAATCCATGACCGATGAGGTGGTTACCGAGGAGAGGCGACAACGTGCGATGATGGCGTTCGTACTGATTCTGTCGTTTGCCGGTGTCATGACTTTGATCACCCGGCGCATCGAACAACTTACCCAACGCATTACCGATTTCTCGGAGGAGGTCTGCTACGACCCAATGGAAGCGGTGCGGGGCAAGGACAAGCTTGCTATTCTGGAAAACCGTTTCCAGTGCCTCATGAAGGGAGTTACGCATTCGCAGGATATTATCCGGTCGATGTTCTCCTCTTACGTGTCACCAAAAGTGGTGGAAGAGCTTCTCGCAGACCCCGAGAAAGCAAAGCTTGGTGCGCAAAGGAAAAATGTGACGATACTGTTCGCCGACCTGGTGGGATTCACCGGGCTGGCCGAAAAGCTCGATCCTGAAGAAGTGGTCGCCCTGCTGAATGATTTCTTTAAGGCGATGACGGATATTATTTTCAAGTGGGACGGCACCTTCGATAAAATTGTCGGCGACGAGATCATGGCCTTCTGGGGGGCACCCGTAGAAGTGCCCAACCATGCCGAACTTGCGGTGCGATGCGCGCTGCACATGACCAAGGCAATGCAAGAACTGCGCAAAAAATGGGAAGACGCGGGTAGAACTACCCTGGAGTGCGGGATAGGACTCGATACCGGTGAGGTCCTGGTGGGAAATATAGGCGCCGAAGGCAGGAAAATGGACTACACCATAATCGGGGATCCGGTAAACACCGCCGCCAGGGTGGAACGTCTCACGAGGCAGTATCAGGCGAACATTCTTCTAACCGAGCCCACGTTCAAACATATCGAGCCCCTTGTTGAGTCCGGTGACATCAGACGGGTCCAAGTGATCGAACGCGGCTTCGTGAAAGTGAAGGGCAAGGACAACGATGTGCACATTTACGAACTTCGCGAGAAGTAACAACAATGAATCGCGATTTCCATTTGCAGGTACGCAAGTCCTGCGGGAGTTTTGAAAAGGGGTCAGTACCCTTTATGTTCTAGTAAAAAGTTTGGTACTCACCTTTTTAATCACTATAAGGCAGCGGTGTCTGGACAGTTACATTGATCGATCCCATTTGTGGGCGCTACGTCCTGTTTCTTCGGCCCTTTTACCTTAACCCTGTGGTTCCGGCTTCGCGGCAGCCTCACTGAAAATCCCGTAATGATAAGCGCCTTCAATGACGCCGCTGGTGTAGTAGCCATTTAAGCCCTTGAAATTCCCTTTGGCGAAGTACACCTCGAGACCAGGACTATCGTCCATGGCGCGCTGTACGTTCTTGACGAGTTGATCGTCGGCATTCCTCACCAGCACACCCCGAAAACCCGCAGTTAAAGGAAAAATATCATTTCCGCTATCGCCGCAGAAGACCACATCTTCTTTTCGGGCACCGAACTCTTCGACTACATATTCCAAGGCCGTTTGTTTTGTTGCACTCGCGGGCAAAAAATCGAGAAGCCCCTTGCCATCCAGCGAGTCGAAGCTGTAGACGATTACTTCGTCATACTTTCCTTTCACCCGTTTGTCGACTTCCCGCAGTACCTGCTTTTTTTTCTCATGTTCGACATAGTAGCTTTGCTTGAACTGGTTTAGATGCTCACTCTCCTGCTCACGCATACTTGCAATAGCGGCGACAGCATCTCTGATCGCCAGAGCATCCCACCTTGGGCTGGTCTTCTTGACATGTTCAACCCAGCCTTCGTCGAATTGCCACGCGCCATTGACAAATTTTCTGATTGAGGTGCCAACATCACCGCAGAGAATGTCCGGGTACCTGACTCCATATTCCTTGATTGCCTTTTCAGTGAGGGCCAGGTTTCTGCCGGTGACATAGATGACAAGAACATCGTTTTCTAGTGTCAGTTTGTTAAACATCGGAATGGCCTCACTATCACCTTCCCAGCTGCCATTCGGGAGCAATGTTCTATCCAGGTCTGTAGCCAGTATCTTCATTTGAACGTCTTTGTGGAGTATTGGAACGGCGCGAATGTCAATGACTAGTTGTACGTTGTCGTATTCGTGTTGCCGTCGACGGCCTTGTGCGTAATGGTAAAGCTGTAGTTCATCAAATTCGCGTGCAGCGACGCTGTAGCTCCCTGGTTATTCCAGGTCATATGTATATGGCGTTCATCTGTATTGCCGATCGACAATTTCCCATCAAAGGCCGGAGATACGTTGCGCAGCCGAATCAGCTCCAGCTGATCCCTTACGATATTCTTTTTAAGTGCCTGCTCGATATCTTCCATTGACAGCGTCGTGCGATTAATTTCCTTATGATTGGCAGTGCCGTCCCTGTCAGCCGCGGCGAAGTCATTCTTGCCGGCAAAAAGGTCCAGATACCAAACTTGCGGGATGCCCGGTATAAACATCTGTATGGCCCGGGCCAGGCGTAATTTACTTTCATCTTCCCCCAGCGCACTGAAAAACGTCGCATTAACCTGATAATACGCAATTCTCTTTCCGTCGGCACCATACAAATTCTTAACCCTCCCGCCCCGTTGAACTATTCGGTCGATGACTGTCTCGATCTGCTCATCGCTCAGCAATCCCTTTCTTGAAATGCCGTCTCTCTGCCCACCTTTCAAATCAAGCATAGGAATGCCATCATGACAGCCAAGCATGTTGATCGTATTGATGTTTTTCTCTGTCAGCTCGTTGATCCAGCGCAATAAATACTTGTTGGTGCTCTCGTCGAGTGCGTGAATCACAAGTCCCGGAATGAAAAAATCGTAGATGGGGAAACCTCTTGCCGCTATCTCTTCATGCAGTCCCTGGCCATAGGCCGAATGTAACTCGGGGAGCAGAATGAGATCATGGTGCCGGGCGATCTCTTTCAGTCTCGCCAGGTATTCCCAGGTACCGGGTTTATTGAAGAAATTTACTTCACCGGGTTTTTTGTGCAGATACGCGAAGGCGTCGAGTCTGATGAGTTTAGCGCCATGATTGCGGAGTTTTTTTAAAGTCTCATCGTAAAATTCCCAGACCTTCCCCGATTGAGCATTCAAATCCATTTGTCCCAAGTATCGACGGTTTTGTTCGACAATGGAAACCACCTCCTGTTTGAAGGTAGACCGGTTTCCAAAATCGATGTCATTGATCTTTTGTTTCGCACTCAGTACCGAACTGACGATCTCGGCGATTTTTTCTGCTTCAGTCAAAGTTAGCCTGTCCTTGCCGATCCCATTCTGCAGGTCCTGCGCAGACATCTCGGGATAGTCAACCTGTTGATAAAAGGTATTCCAGTATGGTCGCTCGCTGCCATCCGGAAAACGTACCATTAATATCGGGAGTCCCGGTTTTCTCATGAACAGCTTGTTGATATGTATCGCGTGGGGGATAACATAACCCTCTGGACCCATGGTTCCATGTGAATGCCAGAAGTCATTCCAGTCAATAAAAAAGTCCCTGTATTTGGATTGATCCCCATATTTGAGAAGATCCTTGAACTGGGGTGATGCCACAGATAGATGATTTAGAACGAGATCAAACTTGAACTTGATGTTGAGATGTTGAAGCTCATTCAGATCATCTCTGGAAACAAGTTTTTCGTTAAGATCGTAATTGATGATCGAGAAGCCGCGGTCAAGATCACTATTGAAAACTGTGGGAAGAATATAGAACCAGGAAAAAGCATCTTTAAACTCGGCCCTCTTCAGTAGTTGAACCGTATCAGCCAGGTTATGTCCAATGCTGTCAGGGTAAGCGTTGAACATGACACCTTGTGGTAAAGGCTGATCTGTATCACTTGGCTCATACATGGTGTTTACTTATCGTGGCGTTACTGGTTACGAAATATGTCCGTCATATCTGGCGTCCTTGGCGGCGGGAAGTCAGGTTTCGGTACAACAAGCAGAAACATCAATCATCACGTTGCCGGGACCGTGCAGGAATCAAAGAAATCATAATGTTCTATTGCCTCAAGAATCCCGAGCGCATGATCCTGGCCTGCGAAATAAATTCTCTCCTGGTCGACCAATTGGGAGAGTTCTTCATGATGTCTGTTGCCGACCACAACGGCAAGGGTATTGCCTCGCATCATATCTTCATCTGCTCCCGAGCCGCCCGCGACGAGAATCTGCTCGAGTGGAATGTCGAGACGCTGTGAAACATAACGCAGTGCCTGGCCCTTGGAGGCACGTGAAGGAACAATGTCTATGAACTGACCAAAGGACAACACGACATTTACAGTAAGTTCATTCTGCCGAAGTTGAGCAACAATGTCCTCGACAGAGGGCGCTTTTGCCGGGTCGTAGTAGTAGGAAACCTTAAATGGAGTCTGGTGGGTTTTTGGTTGCGGCTTCAGTCCCGGGAGTTTCGCGAGTAAGCGGCTTATACGTTGAGCGCTCCAGTTATGATCGATGTGATCAGCCCAAAAGTCGTCTTCTGTGAGACTCTGGTCATAATGTATACGTGTCCCGAGGCTGCTGATGAGGATGTCCGGTGTTGGTACTCGATATTTTTTCATTACGGCCAACGCGGAATCAATTCGGCGGCCGGTTGCAATGCCGAATGTCACGCACTTGCGGTTCTCCTTGATTACCTCTGAAAAATGTCTTAGTGCCGCAGGATTGCCGATAAGGTTCTGGTCAAGGTCGCTGAATATGGCCCGGTCGCGATAACGTGCAGCGCGCGTGGGGCGCCCACTTGGAATTTGTTCGAATTTGCCGGGCAGTTGCGAAATTTGTTCAATATATTTATTCGCATGTGATTGCCAGGAATAATGTTTTCTCACGCCTTCCATGCCGTTCTTAGCTGCGCGTGACCACTTTTTCCGGTCTCCCAGCATCGTTAGCAGGGCAGCTGTTATCGCCGATTTGTCCAACGGGTCAATCAGTTCACCATTCTTACAGTTTTCAATAATGTCGACCGGTCCCCCGTTCTCCGTCGCGACAATGGGCAGGCCACTGGCGGCTGCTTCCAGCAATGTCAGACCGAATGGCTCGGTCAAGGCTGGATTAATGAAAACACCGCCGGAGGAGACGGCGAGGCGATAAATGGAGGGCACTTCATCAGCACGATGAGCCTTGGGTATTGCGCACTTGCCGTATAGGTCGTAGCTGTCAACGAGCAGCAGGATATTCGTTATCACCGACTGGGCGCCACTTTCCATGTCGCGTATGTCGTCTCGACTACCGACGATAAGCAGCAGGTTAGCAGCTTGCTGTAAAGCTTGTGACTCACCAAACGCTTCGATCAAGGTGAGAATATTCTTCCTCTCGTCAGGCCGTGACAGGGCGAGTATCAACGGCTTTTCAGGTTCGTTCAGGAAGCGAGGCAATTGGGCTGAGATAGACGTCTTCTCAGGTTCGCGTGGCGGATGAAACAGCGTCAAGTCGGTCCCGGGTGGGATGACTGACATGCGCTCAGGGTCATAGTAATTATAGAGGCCATACTGCGCCTCTATTTCATTATGGGTGCTGGCGATGACCAGGTCGGCATTTGCGAGAACTTCTTCTTCTGCATCAATACGGCGTTCCATATTGTAGGTCACTTCAATTTCGTCGCGCGAGATTCCTTTAGCCAACAGACGCTTGCGTTTATCTCGCCCAAGTGAATGCCCGGTGTGGATCAGGGGTACGCCCAACAGGTTTGCGAGCCGCACGCCGACATACCCTGCATCAGCATAATGGCTATGTACGAGATCAGGCATGCGCGGTTGGTCATTCACCCACTTGGTCAGGTTGTCCATTAAGCTGTCTAGATGATCCCACAGTTGCTCTTTGGGGAGATACTCTGCAGGACCGGCATCAATACGCACGATTCTGACCTTGTCGGTAAGCACTTCAGTGGACCGGGAATAGTCATCGCTGACATTCGAGTCGACAATGCGTCGGGTGATCAGGTCGACCTGTTGAACATCTTTGCGTTCAGCAAGGGCCGCTGCCAGGTCCACAACGTATTTCGTCTGCCCACCCGTGTCGGCGTCACGGCCAAGTTCGAGGTCATGACCTCGAATAAGGCCATGGACGCTGATGAGGATCAGATATTTCGCCTTGCTGTTCTTCCACATATAAAATCACTCTGTCGCTTCTGTGCTACTTGTTGATCAGTACATACTGTCTAATTTGCGCATCCCGGGAAGATGGCGCCAGATTACCAAAAACGAATTCACTTTGACCTGTCCGTGTCCAATTCGTGATTCTCGCGTTGAATCAACGGTTAGCGCAATCTTTTTGTCGGTAGAAATTCTGCTAATCTGCCGGCAGCAGGGAGAACATTTTTCTGCTCCTGACACCGTAGTATCCAAAAAATCGATCGACGCTTCTAGATCGCCGAAACTATCATATCCATATTCGCTGGTGGAATGAGCGGCCTGACCATGACGCTGGACGATGAACTGCATCCGGCGCTGGATGACGGGCGATCGGTTATTGGTCGCAAAGCCGCCGGACGATACATCGGCGCCCGCATGATACCTTTATAGAGCAATATTTCATGGAAAGCGGCGCTGCGAGCCGAGCAAGCGCGACATCATCCACAATCAGCGGTAGAGATCGGCGCGCATTGAATACATTCACAGCGATTGGACCTGGTGACATCACCATCTGATCGCACGTTTTAAGCCATGATCAACATAAGGAAGA
>CAMYNX010000034.1 GCA_947259875.1 uncultured Gammaproteobacteria bacterium
ACGTTTTGAATCTTATCAATCGGTAGTCTGTAGAATGTCGGTAAGTTCCTTAAACGACGCTATGATTGCGTTCGGATCGTATTTCGTCAAGTCCAGACCCTGATTGTAACCGTAGCTGACGCAAATCACCGGCATACCCGCTGCCTTGGCGGCCTTCACATCATTGACCGAATCACCGACCAGGACCGCATGCCGTGGCGCGATGCCAAATGAGTCACAGATATGCAGTAACGGAAGCGGATCCGGTTTTTTCTTGGGCAGGCTATCGCCAGAGATAATCGACTCAAAAAATCCATCCAGTTTCAGTTCCTTCAACAGCGGCTCTGTGAAGGCCTGCGATTTATTGGTCACGCACGCCAGTTTGAAGCCTTTCGCCTTGAGATCTACGAGTGCCTCGCAAACATCGGGATATGGCTCGCTGTGTTCGCAAACGCCCTCCAAATAGTGCTGATGAAACAACGCATGGCCGCGCTCGAATAGATCAGCGTCCGGTTCCCCATCCCAGGTTTCGGTTAACGCCCGCTTGACCAGCCGTGTCACCCCATTGCCGATCCAATTCATCACGTCGCTGTCCGGCAGCTTGGACATTCCCAAATCTTCGCGCATTCGGTTTACTGCATGGGCAAGATCGGGGGCGGTATGAATTAAGGTGCCGTCGAGATCGAACACCACGGCATTGACCTTGAACGCAGATCGGGCCCGCATGGCACCGGTTCCGGACGTGATAGCCGTCATCGCACCGCCTTGGCGATCTCCGCGCGCATCGCCTCGATGGTGGCCTTGTAATCCTCGGTCCCGAAGATCGCCGACCCGGAAACAAATGTATCGGCGCCGGCAGCGGCGATTTGACCAATGTTATCGACCTTCACCCCGCCGTCGATCTCCAGTCTAATATCCCGGCCGCTGCGATCGATGATGGCTCTCACCTGTTTCAGCTTATCCAACACGTAAGGAATGAACTTTTGTCCGCCGAAGCCCGGATTAACCGACATCAGCAGCACCATATCGAGTTGCTCGACCACATGGCGAAGGTAGTCGATGGGAGTCGCTGGATTGAATACCAAGCCACATTTACAACCCGATTCCCTGACGAGTTGCAATGATCGGTCGACGTGTTCGCTGGCCTCCGGATGAAACGTAATATATGTAGCTCCGGCCGCGGCGAAGTCTGAGATGATGCGGTCCACCGGCTTCACCATCAGATGAACATCGATAGGTGCACTAATTCCGAAATTTCGCAACGCCTCGCATACCAATGGCCCGATCGTCAGATTCGGAACGTAATGGTTGTCCATAACGTCGAAATGAACGATATCGGCCCCCGCCGCCAATACGTTTTCAACTTCCTCACCCAAGCGGGCGAAATCTGCGGAGAGAATAGACGGAGCAATTGCGTAATCTGCCATGCGGTTTCCTTGACTTCAGTTATAGGGTTAGATAGACGTCATCCAAAGGTTAACTAAATTTGCCGGCAAGTGAAAACTACCAACAATAGGTAGATTTTCCGCCGGACTGGCATCTTAGTCTAATCGTTGAGTTGTCAGCGAATGGCTAGAAACAAGGCACCGTTACCGCGGCGGATGTTCATTAAAATCCCGTTTCGTGATGCCGCTAGCGCCGCTCGCATCTCATCGACATCCCGCACCGCTATGCGGTTGACCGATACGATCACATCATCCTTTCTGAGACCGGCGCTCCACGCTTGACTCCCCGGTTCTATATCGGCAACCAAGACACCTGGTTGCTCTCCGATGCCCGAATCATCGGGTTTATTCGTAAACCGCGCACCGGCGAGACGACGGCTAAGATTTTCGCCGTCGATGATTGCGAGTTTCGGCTGCTCGATTTGGGCGGTAATCTTATGCTCTCGGCCGCGTCGTAATATGGTCAGTTCAACAACCTGGCCGACGCGCAGCAGCCCCACCGCATTGCGCAAGTCGGCGGCGTCTTCGACCGCTTTACTATTGACACGCACCACCACATCACTTTCGCGCAGGCCGGCCTTTTCAGCGGGAGAGTCGGGAACAATTTGGGCAACGACCGCGCCGCTGGTTTCCGGGATCCCAAATGCGCCGGCCAATTCCGGCGTAAGATCTTGGATGTGCACACCCAGTCGGCCACGGCGGACTTCACCGTACTCCACCAGTTGATCTTTGAGCTGCCTCACCATATTGATGGGGATCGCAAAACCGATACCGACATTACCGCCAGAGGGCGCCAAGATCGCAGTATTGATACCCACCAATTCACCGCGAAGATTAACCAATGCACCACCGGAGTTCCCGGGATTAATAGACGCATCTGTTTGAATAAAATCCTCATACCCTTCGATGCCGAGACCGCTGCGTCCTAACGCGCTGACGATCCCGGAGGTAACGGTCTGATTGAGTCCGAACGGATTACCGATAGCGACCACGAAGTCTCCCACCCGCAGCAAATCGGAGTCTCCCAGCCGGATCGCGGTGAGGCTCGTGGCCGGTATACGAATCACCGCAACATCGGAATCGGGATCGGCGCCAATGAGTTCGGCAGTGAAGTTGCGGCCATCCTGCAGGGTGACGGTGATTTCGTCGGCCTTGTCGATCACATGGGCATTGGTCATCACGTAACCCTCGCTCGCATCGACGATGACTCCGGACCCGAGGCTTTGCGTGCGCCGCCGCCGCGGCCGCGGTTCCGGCAGTTCGAAGAATCGCCGGAAGAAAGGATCCTGCAGCAACGGATTTTCGCGAATACGAATATCGCTGCGGGTGGCGATATTGACCACCGCCGGCGTTATCCGCTCCAACATAGGCGCCAATGTCGGTAACGGTTGGTTTTCATCCATGGCCGGCAATGCGGCATCGGCAATCGACCACGGGGACCAGATGAAGATCAACAAAACGGGTAACCGCCAGCTAAGATATCGCCGTTTTTGCATGTTTACTCCTACCAATACTTTATGCCTTTGGTTCGATGCGATCGGTCAAGCAATCGCCCGCTCATTGACCACCCGCCGGGATAACGGTCAATTGATACCACGAATTACCCAGCGGTAACCAGTCTTGGCCTGCCGACGCTGGGTCTTTGGGCGCGGGCGGCTTGGCATCGGGCGAAAACGCCAACACCAGTTGGGAATTATTTTCTGGCGAGAATGTGACATAGGTGGCATGCGTCGTAATCACGGTGCCGGTCAGCGGCTTTGGAATCGGGACCTTGGCCCCGCGACCCGGACCCAATACCTGCCCCGCGTAGTCACGCGCCGCGCTTTCGTTAAAGAACAACCACTGTTCACTGGCCGGCTTGCTATGCCAGCAATTCCGAAGCGCGAAGAACATAACCGCCAACACGGTGACAAATATCAGCAGCCGATTTGTGTTCATTTGAAACATAGTTCGGCAACAAAACCTATTCGTTCGTTACACCGTGGGGCACGTGGCCTGTCGGTACATGCTGGCGTGCCGAGTCACAGTGGTCCCGCTGGTCGTCAAAGAATATGTCGGCACCGAAGGTGCGTAAAAATTCACCCTTATCCATGCCGCCCAAGAAGACTGCCTCGTCGATTCGGATTTCCCAGGCGCGCAGGGTGCGAATGACCCGCTCATGAGCGGGTGCCGAGCGGGCCGTAAACAAGGCGGTGCGAATCGGCGCATTGTCGGAAGGGAACTCCGATTGAATGCGGTGCAACGCGCCCAAGACGCCTTTAAACGGCCCGCCTGGAAGCGGTTTTTTCGCGGCCGCCACCTCCGAAGCGGTAAACGCATCCAGCCCTCCGTTCTTAAACACCCGCTCCGCCTCGTCTGCGAATAACACCGCATCGCCGTCGAAGGCAATCCGCAGTTCATCACTCTCATTCATTCCCACATTGGAAGGCAAGATGGTTGCCGCCGCGAATCCGGCGTCCAGCGCAGACCGCACATCCAGCGGATCTGCGGATAGAAATAAATGGGCATTGAATGGACGCACGTACCGGTATGGACTGATTCCACCGGTAAACGCCGCGCGGCTGATATGCAGATCATAGTGTTGAATCGAGTTGAAAATACGCAAGCCGGTATCTGCACTGTTTCGGGAAATCAGTATCACCTCTACTCGATCTCGTTCGTGATCGAGCCGGTTCAACCGCAGCAGTTTCTGCACCAAGGGGAATGCGACACCCGTATCGAGCACCTCATTTTCGTGCTCGATCTGATAACGGCAATAGGCGTCCACACCCTCCTTTTCAAACACCCGATGGCTGTCCTCGAGATCAAATAACGCCCGCGATGAAATCGCCACCACTAACTTCTGATTCGTTGAATCCGACATATGACCCTGATCACTATGCTATCCGTCGGCGGTTTCCGCAACTACGCTAGGCCGCTTCATACGGCCATTCCCGCCAGCGCTCGAGCAGCGGAAAATATAACCCAAGACGGATCTCCCGGTCTTCCATGGCCTTTACCATACGCGCGTAGGATTCGAGTTGCGACCGGTAGCGCTCTACCTCGCGGTCAAGAAATTCGTCCATATGTCCCCCGCGGTGGGAGCTGCTTTTGAAGTCCACGATCCAGCGAATACCGCGACGGTCAATGAAGGTTCGATCGATACGCACATGCCTGATCGAACCATTGACCATGCCGCTCAGCGCGTATTCACTATGAACATCGCGGTGACCGGCGTCGAACAACCACTGCCCCCGTGGGTCCTCGGCAACCTGCCGAACGACTTCTTCCAGTTGCGTCAAACAACGATCCAGCTCATTCTCTGACACACCGCGCCCAATCAAGGCTTTTCGCCACCGACTGCGTTGCCGCTCAAGACTGACGCCGCGCAACGCGAGACTTTGTTGCGTGCTCAGCCTTTGCAGATACTCGTGTACCAGTATACCGATATGCCGCATCGTCTCACCTACCCACGAAAACTCGATATTCACACCGACCTCGAATACCGGGGCCGGCTCAGCAGCAAACGCGGTGGCCATTGGCTCGGGGATACGCCAATCGGCAGGCACCCGGTGCAGTATTCGTGGGCCCGGCGCCATTGCCGCGGATTCAAACGATGCAAGTTGCTGACCGCGAGCCGCCTCGAACTCCTCCTGCATCACATGCCACAGTCGGCCCAAGAAGCTTGTCGACCGCGGCGTGCGTATACGCCCATCTGTCGAGGTTTTGGCGGTCGCAATCAAGTGCAGGTGATGACGCGCGCGGGTGCAGCCCACGTACAGCAGGCGACCGACCTCGAAGACGTCTTTGTCCGCACGAAGTCGCCGCAAGTAATCATAATGGGGGTCGGCAATTGACCCGGTTTCCGATAAGGGCGCCAATAACAGGCTTTTCTCATGCGGTGTTGCATCCTCTTCCCACAGCAGCAACTTCGACTCTCCGTGGCGCGGCGTGCGTTCCAAACCGGGGATAATGACGGTGTCGAACTCCAGACCCTTGGCCTTGTGCACGGTCATGATTTGTAACTTGTCGTCGGGGTCAACCTCAGGTCGGACCCAAGTGTCGTAAAGCGCGCGCTGAAAGGCGGGTAAGTTCGCGATACGGCCACCGGCGTCGTGGTCGCCAAGCAACGTAAAATATTTGTCCGCGTAGGCAAGGTCACCCGCTGATATGCACGCAGGCCCACCAAGCCGCTCCCAGGTCCATGCGACCCATTCTCTAAGCGCACCGCGGCCACGATTTGCCAGCGATTCAGCGATTACCGCAACTAGCCGCGCGGCCCGCTGTTGCCCGTCGGCGCCAAGTCCGGCCAGTACGTGTTGCGATCGCAGCTGGTCCCAGACACAGTGCTGGGCACTGTCCGAAACCAACAAGAACAGATCTTGCAAAGTGAGCCCGCACCAAGGCGCTCTTAGAATCGCAAGCCAAGCCATCCGGTCTGCCGGGTTCAGCAGCGCATGGGTCAGGGATAAGATATCCTGGACCACGGGCTGGTGCACTAGCCTGTCGATCTCTACACCGATGTAATCTAAACCCGCGTCATTCAGCGCGGGAATTATCTCGCGCAGTTGCGCCCGGCTTCGCACCAGCACGGCGACGCTCGCATCCGACTGCTCACGGCGAGTTTGTGCGACGATTTCCACAACATACTGCGCCTGTGATTCACGTTCTTTGTCTAACAAGGGATGAATGGTAACACCGGCATTGAGGGCTGGTTCAACGACAGAATCGGATCGAGCGAATGTCACCGCACCCCGTCGCACTTCGGATTGCGTTGGAGGATGGTGACAAAAACACCGGTTGATCCAGTCGGCAATGGTTGGATCGGAGCGGAAATTTGCCGCCAGGGTGAGGGGTTCTATTCGCATACTACCCAGGCCCTGCTCAACCACCTGTGGGAACAATCCTACCTCGGCCTCGCGAAAGCGGTATATGGACTGCATGGGATCACCAACCAGGAACAGGGTTCGACCGTCTCCTTGCTGCCAGCCAGCGGTCAGCCGCTGCAGTAACTCAAATTGAGTGAGCGAAGTATCCTGAAACTCGTCCACTAATAAATGTTGGATACGGTAATCCAACACTAGCGCCAGATCGGTGGGATCATCGAGGCCGCCGAGAGCCAAATTAGCCCGCCGGCTGAGTTCGGTGAAATCGATACATCCACGCTCGACGAACAACACATCGAGTTGCGCTGCCGCCACCGGTAACAGGCGGGTTAGCGCTGATACGATTTGCCATTGATCTTCGGTGAACCGCGAATCAGGCAACCGACGCACGGTTATCAAGGCATGACGGAACGATTCCTCCGCCGCCAGGGCTTGCAGTACATCGTGCATGCGTTGCCGCATTGTTTGTGCCTGGGGTGCGTTGTCAGCCGGAAATCCGTTCCTCTTGTCCACCCTCCGCCGCCAACCATCATTCTTACGCAACAGCAACTCTGCCAACCCCCTCCAGCCCGCTAGATCAGCTATTGCCGCATCAGGGAGTTTGCGGCGACCCCGCCACGCCACGATCGGCGAAGCGGGTTGCGATTGTGCGAGTTGCTCGGCGGCATAGACCGCACAATCCACCAGATCCTGCATAACATCTCCCGGCACTGCGCCATGCACTGTTGACAGCTCACGGCACACCACATTTTCCCACGCCACTTCCAGTGAACGGCGCCACGTATCGGTGTCGGACTCCAATGCGCCGCCAATGTGCCGCAACCATTGGTCGCGATGACGCAGCATCTCGATAATCAGTTCGACGGCGCGTGACACGCGATTGTCTAGATGCGCCAGTAGCGCGGCGACCGCTGCCGACCAGGACTGCTGGGTATCACCGAGCAATAACACAGTGCGCAGCGCGGCGTCGCGGTATAGCTCGGAGGCATCTTCCATTACCGACAACGGCGCGCCGGAACGGGACAACCAGGGCATCTGACCGGTCAAGGCGGCACACAGGGCGTCGATAGTTTGAATCCGTAGTCGTGCCGGGTGTTGTTCGAGTTGCCAATCCCGGGCCCGATTATTACGCCATGCCTGTTGTGCGATCTGCCAAAGTTCCTGTTCAAACTCGGCTTGCGGACTTGGCCGCTGCGCCAACTTCAGCGCGTCAAGCACCCGCTCACGCATCTCTGCGGCCGCTTTTCTGGTGAAGGTGATCGCTACCACCTCCTCCGGATGTTTGACGCGCGCGAGTAACACCAAGAACCGGCGTATGAGCAGTTCGGTCTTTCCTGAGCCTGCCGGCGCCTGAACGATAAACGAAGTGTGCGGATCCAGCGCCCGCTCTCGCACCAGAACGTCCACTGGATTAACCATCCGCGTCCTCCTCGTATGCCATGCTGACACTCTCGAACACTCGGCATACCGCCGACACGTCGCAGTATTGGCACTCGTTTGGCGATTTTGGATCGACCGCCGCTTCACCATCACCTATGGCAGTGACCAATTGCTCAATAACCGTGCGCCAACGGCGCTGCTGTCCGTCCCAGTCGCATCCATCGTTATAGCTGCTGTCCACAAATGCCTGGATTCCAGGCGCCACGGCGACGGCTCCCAACCCCTTCAATGCGCATTGTCCACGACGCACTTGGGCAAATGCGATGGCGTTAACCGGCTCCTGGACAGACAGCAGATAAACAGGCAATTGAGGATCACCAGGGCGGTCATCGAACCACTGATCCAAACTTGTGTTGCGACCGGTCTTGTAATCAATAACGATTATTGACCCATCCTCGCACCGGTCCACGCGATCGGCGCGCAGCAAAAATTCAACACCCACCGCGGTGAAGGTGGTCTCCTGCTCGCTCGCGATAACTTGAAATGGTGCGCGCGATCGCTCGATCTCGAGCCATTCCTCGATCAACGCCACCAACCGGCGACGTTCCAGGTTGACAAACTCGCGACGGAACCGCGCGTTGTCTGCGACCACCAGCTTTGACAGCACGGCACTGACTTCAGCGGTGATCAATGCGCTCAGTTCCTCGGGCGACGCACGCAATAATCTCGACTGCTCCCCGAGACGGCGCCAGATCCGCGCCAAACACTGATGTACGATGCTACCGCGTTCGGCGGCGCTCAAACCTGGCTCCATCTCGGGGAGTGATTCGGCGCGCAAGCGGTGGCGGATAAAGGCCCGAAATGGACACGCCGCTTGATCTCGGATCACGCTGACCCCTCCTGACAACGCCTGTGCGGGCGACAACCGCGGACCATACCGGTCCAGCAGGTGTTCCAACACCGGACGTTGCCGGTTGAGCTGACGGCTATAGCCGTTGAATTCGCTCACGGGTATCACCCCCGGCGCGGCCTCTGGGGCGTGCGCAAACAGAGGGCTGAGCTTGAGTGGTTGCTCTCCACGCTGCAGGGGGTAACTGATCACGATCCTGGCGGCGCTGCTCAGCAAGCGGCGGGTGACGATTGCCGCATATTCCAGAGTATGTTTTGCGCTGGCACCCGGCATCTCATGGCGACGCTGTAGCGCGTGGGGTAAAAATGGGTTTGGGCGAGGCGCCGGGGGCCATTGCTCGTCGCTCATGCCGGCCAGCCACAGATGGGCGAATTCCATACCCCCAGCCTCCATGATGCCCATGATCTGCACCTGAGCGGGTGACGTTAGCGGTTGAAAGATTCGCTCGCTTACCAGCCTCGTCAACACCCGGAGTGCCTCATGCAATCGCAACTCCTTGGTGACTACAGCCAGCCCGGCGAAACGCGCCAGTGAATCGCGCCATGCCTCAATTGCTTGATACTCAGTGCTATTCGGAACACGATCACCAGGCCATCCAATCGCGTGCAACCAGCTGGCGAACAGATCCGCCCAAGCTGCCGGTGATCGCAGTTGCGACCGGTCGGCAGCAAGATCCTGGACCCGATCGAGGCACTCGCAAAACATTGGGCATTCTTGACGCCGGGCTGTTAACAACGGCTTAAGACCGTCCAACCGGATACGCTCCAAGCCCGATCTGCGTAACCGGATATCGAGCTGGCCGCGCGCCGGATATTCGCTCATCCCGCCACGAATAAAGGGACTGTGGATCAGATCGGATATATCGCTATATGGCCTTGCCTCGGACAGACATCCCAACACCAACAAGGCATGTGCGACAACTGGAATTTGGGCCAACCGCTGTCCCAGTGATAAGTGAAATGTCCTGTCTTGGGCGGGATCGCTACCTACCCCCTGTTCCGGATGAAGGATCTTGTGAAAGATATGCTCTACCTGATCGCGGACCGGCCCCAGATCGAGAAACACAACGCCGATGGGCTCTCGTTCCCCGTGCTCGAGTAAAGCACGGACCCAGCGCGCCGCCGACTCGATTTCGTGGCTTGGGTCTCGACAGGATTGATAACAGGCCGTGCCGGCCGCTTCCATTTCGGAAACGAACTCCACTTGTATTCCGTTTTCGTTGAGTTTCTGACGTAGCCCCTGTTGCGATGGGGTGAGCGTGTCAAAGCCCAGCCATTTCACGCCGGTGTCGGCACACCACCCGGTTGCGTTTACCGCTCCGCCTATTTGCGCCCCAAGCTCGCTCCGGCTCAACCAGGCGCGCTCGCGAGTGCGTATTGAAAACTCTCGCGCCCAAATGCGAAAAGCCTCCGTGTCCTGATTGAGATCTTGCCCCAGATCCGCCAGGTCCAGATTCCAACTTTGCAGCAGATGCCACGCGTTTCGCACCGACTTCGCGGTCGCCGGTAGTTGCAACAGACCAAGATCCGGCTGTTGCTCCAAATTGTCTCGAATAATCATCTCCCATAACCAAAGCTCTTGATCCTCATTGAGCAACATGGATAGTTCGTTATGCATTGCCTTGTCCGCTTCAATATCGCGCCAGCCTTGCGATAACCAATCCTCCCAAAATAGAACTGATGGCGTCGGCCACACCAGCTGATCTTTGTCCTGTTTCATATCGGCGTAGCATTCAAGAACGAAACGACGCAGGCGACGGGTTGCGGTAACTATCGTGCCACCGCGTTCAAGGAAAGAGACGAGTTGACGTAATCGCGCGCTCACGGAATAAGTGAATGACAAAGACAGATCCGGCGTCAGGTTTTTGTGACTATCGCCAACAACCGAAATGCGAGCAACCGGCCTAATACCGGATTTAGCCGGTCTTCCAGCCTAAGCATCGGCGACACCAGTCGCTGCGGAATCAGGCTCCATTTTTTAAACCCCCCTGACAAAGGATATGCAAACAGGCTCAGTAATTCGGTTTTGGTGACCCGCAGGTTTGGAAACGTCGCGTGAAAACGTTGTTGATATTTACCAAACAACAAAGTCGGAATAGCCTGATTCGACTCGTAAGGATCCTTGACCGACGATGCTACTCGCGCAAATGGATCCTGACTCATATCGACGGATTCATGGTGAAGAAAATTATAAAAAATCCAACTGACCGGCGTTATCGCGGGTTCCAAGCACACTAATTTCCCGCCCGATCTCAGGATTCTCTCCGCTTCTCGAAAAAAATCAGGGGGATTGGCAAGGTGGTGCAACACGTCGAACATAACGATGTTTTCAAAGCTTGCTTTTCCAAACGGTAGTTGTTGCGCATCACAAACTACGTCCAACCAAGGAGCCGGAAGAATATCGACGGTCAGTATATCCCCAGCAAATCGTTTCAAGTTTCCCACCCCGCCGCCGATCTCCAGGGTGGACCCGGGCCGACATTGCGTGAGAATCAACCGGTAATAGTGAGAATAAATCGTTCTCAATACCGGTTTATTTTCCCAAACTGAGGCGAACTCTCGCAGTCTTCCGTCTATATCCATGGGACTAAGATTGGATAGGGAAAAACAACCTTGAAATAGTGAACCGCGCCCACTGGATCAATAAGAATGAGTTGGAATGCTAAACAGTGACCGATAAACTACCATAATCCTGTTAAGAAGAATTAGAGACATCGTGTCATCCAGTCCTTTACCTCAGTCGGAAAAAATTCACGGTCTGCAGACTTACCGCGACGAGCGCAGCAGACATTGGGATGCGCAGGCCGAACGAGCATATACGTGGGATAAGCCGGCTCAGGCCTATCACAAGCGCCTCGAGGAGATCTACCAACTACTCGTCCCCGAGGGCGCACGAGTCATTGAGCTTGGCTGCGGCACCGGTAACCTACTCGCGGCCTTACGTCCTGGTTATGGAGTTGGCGTCGACATCTCCCAACGGATGCTCGAAATCGCCGCTGCGAAATATCCAAATTTGACTTTCACTCATGCCGATGCCCACGACTTGGGCGGTATTGAGGAAACCTTTGATTTTGTCGTTCTCTCCGACTTATTGAATGAACTGCATGACGTTCAGAATGTTTTGAACGAAGTACGCCGCTTGTGCGACCACCACACACGGATTATTTTCAACTTCCACAGTAATCTTTGGTTTCTTCCGCTGCAACTGGCTCGTAACACGGGATTTGCGACACAAACGCTGCCGCAGAACTGGCTGACGAAGGAAGATGTGCAGAATCTTTGCAAGCTCGCCGGCCTCGAATTCATCAGAAGCTGGGAAGAGATACTGCTCCCGCTGCGAGTTCCGGTCCTCGGCAACCTATGCAATAAATTTCTATGCAAGATTTGGCCATTAAATCATCTTGCACTGACACACATGATGGTCGCACGGCTGGAACCTGCGCCACGCGAAGACTCCAAACCATACAGCGTCAGTGTTGTGGTCCCGGCACGCAATGAAGCCGGTAACATTGCCGCCATTCTCGAACGGACACCCAAGCTAGGATCAGATACCGAACTGATCTTTGTGGAAGGCGGATCCACCGATAATACCCACGAAACCATCGACACCTTGATTAATGGACAAACGCGGTTGCCGGCTCGTTTATTCAAACAAAGTGGTCGAGGTAAGGGCGATGCGGTGCGCCTGGGGTTCGCGAAGGCGAAACACGAAGTGTTGATGATTCTGGACGCGGATCTGTCCGTTGCCCCCGAAGATCTCGTGCGATTCTATGACGCGCTCGTCGCGAACAAAGGGGAGTTTATCAACGGAGTTCGTTTAGTTTATCCAATGCAAGAAAAAGCAATGCGGTTCTTTAATCTAATGGGTAACAAGTTTTTCAGCCTTGGGTTTTCTTATGTCTTGGGCCAACCGGTCAAAGACACCTTATGCGGAACCAAGGTTCTGCACAAAATCGACTACCAACGAATTGCTGATAATCGTGCTTACTTCGGAAACTTCGATCCTTTCGGCGATTTTGACTTGCTGTTCGGCGCTGCAAAACATAATTTCAGAATCGTCGACATTCCAATCCGGTATCAGGCAAGACTCTATGGAGAAACCAATATCAGTCGTTGGAGTGACGGACTGCTATTGATAAAGATGCTTATGATCGCAGTCAAAAAACTAAAATTCGTATAGCGAAATACATCACTGACGCGATTGATACCATACAACAGACCGAAGACGACCCGGTCCATTAGAATGCCGAACTGGTGAACTTCTCAGTTGATCTGTGAGTTCAGTTCTATTCTCCGCGACGCTGGGTTAGCATGTGGGGGTCCATTATGCGAACGGATCAGCTGTGATGTCTCGAGTCATTCTGCACCACTATCCGCAATCTCCGGTTTCCGAAAAAGTGCGTGTCGTACTCGGTATGAAAGGACTCGATTGGCAATCTGTACAAATCCCACGTTATCTTCCCAAACCGGACTTGTTGCCGCTTACCGGCGGTTATCGCCGCACGCCGGTCATGCAGATCGGCGCCAATGTGTATTGCGATAGTCAATGCATTATCAGGGAATTGGATCGGCGTTTCACGGCGCCGACTTTATTCCCGGGCGGCAGCGCGGGACTGGCTTGGGGCCTGAGCCGCTGGACCGACGGCCCGCTGTTCACCTTGATCATCGCCGCGATCTTCGGCGAACAAGGACATGAACTACCGGTAGAATTTGCCAACGACCGCGGGCGGTTGTATTTCGGGCCGAACTTTAACGTCGAAACCCTTATCCAAACTCTGCCCGAAACGCTCGTGCAGATACGCGCACAGGTCTCGTGGATCGATCAGCGTTTGGCCGATGACCGTCCGTTCCTGTTGGGTGAACATCCCGGACTACCCGATGCGCTGTGTTACTACGTGGTGTGGTTCTTCCGTGGCCGGGTCAACGCCGGGCCGGCTATGCTGCACCAGTTCCCAAAGCTCGAGGCCTGGGAACAGCGAGTGAAGGCGCTAGGCCAAGGCCGACCGGCGGATCTGTCCACAGATCAAGCCCTTGATATCGCGCGTACGTCGCAGCCAGAGGTCACGGAATGGATCGATCCGGCCGATCCGTTACAAGTATCTGCGGGCCAAACCATGGGGGTCATGCCCGACGGAGACGGCGGCGATCCAGCGGTGAGCGGACGGATTGCGCGCCTCACCCGCGACACCATTGCGCTGCGACGTCACGATGACCGCGTCGGTGAGGTGGTCGTTCATTTTCCACGGGTCGGTTATCGGACCGGCTGACCGTAGAACCGTGGGCGCAAGAGTCGTGCTCAGCGGCTGTTGCCGCGTGACGAGGCGTCGCGCACGCCGGCGCGGGAATCAATGCCGCGCGCCGCAGCTGACACGTTTGCGGGACCGGAGCCGCGTACCGCCAATCCGGGTTTAGGCCCACACCGGGGTGTTGCTGAGCATAAACAGCAACGCCGCGATAACTAATTTATATTGCAGTGCCAACGACATTAAAATGCGCCTCCTTGGGTGGCCTGATAGTATATCAGAATATAATAATATTTAATAACTTTAATTATGTTGTGGGGTTATCGGTAGGTCCCGGACCTGTGCGTCGGACACCGTTGCCTATCGCGAGGGCAACCACGCGCACGTTATGTTCGCATCCCACCGCCACGGGTGCCCGTGCAACAACATTAAAAATCGTAAACCCAACAATGGGGCCGCGAATGCCCCCGCGCATGGGCCTCCCCGGTGTCTGCTGCGCCGCTCGTGAACAACCAGCTTACACCACCGACCGTGAACGCTAGATCAAATTTCGCAACATCAACTCTGCGGGGTGCGGGTTGAGATAGACCTGTCCATCGATGTAGGGATTCGGATGTTTGCGCAGATGATGTTTGAGCAGAGTAATGGGAACGATGAGCGGCACCCGACCAAGGCGATATTGATTAATTACATCGACCATCTCAGCTTTGTCGTCGCGATCGAGGTCGACTTTGAGATAACCCTGGATGTGTTGCAGTACGTTGGTGTGATTCTTTCTCGTCGCCGGCCGTCTTAGCGTTTTCATCAGCCCGTGTACGTACTCATCGGCAACCCTCTGGAGCTCGCGGTTTCCGGCGTCGGCAACGAGTTTTCCAAGTTTAGCGTATGCAACTTGATCATGCGCCAGGATGGCAAGCTTGTGGCGAGTATGGAAATCAATCAATCTCGCTACGGTGACCACACTCTGACGAAGGTACTGCCAACGCTTATAGGTAAACACGCGCTCGATGAAGTTCTCTGTTAACACCAGATCGTTGAGGCGCCCGTCCTCCTCGACGGGTAAATTGGGTTGATATTCCATGACCGCTTGCGCGTACTGACCAATACCGTCATTGGAAGGCGCCGTATTTTCATCTTCTGGATACAGCTTTACGCGTTGCGGACCGCAACTTGGTGACTTGCTCTTGAAAATATAACCGCTGATGTCCTTCAGGCGTTGCGCCGTTTGGATTCCGAATGAGCGGAGTTGGTCGGTCAGATCCATTTCACAATCAGCCATACCGACAACCCGTATTGCGCCCGGCTTCCCAACGAGGCGGATTGGATCGCGCGGGACACCAAGGCCGATCGCCATTTCCGGACATACTGGGACGAATTCGAAATACGCCGACAGGGTTCCAGTGATGAACCGGTCTCGTCGATGGTCGCCGTCATAACGGACATTTTCACCCAATAGGCAGCTGCTGATACCGATCCTCACCGACCGCGGGGCAATCTGTCGGCCCACGGTTAAGACTTGGCGCCCATCGTCTCGGCGCGACGCAACGTCACTTGCCTTTGCTGTTCCTGCGCAACCGGTTCTATATCGCGTTCTGCCCACCCTTCGCTGTTCGCGGCTACCAGATCCGCTATCAACTCGATATGATCGGGGTCCGCATTCAAGCAAGGGATATAGTGAAACCGTTCTCCTCCCGCTGCCAGGTAAAAATCCCGGTTCTGTTGGTCGATTTCTTCCAAAGTCTCTAGACAATCGGCGGCGAAACCAGGGCACAATATGTCTATAGCTCTTACGCCCTGGTCCGGTAATTGTTTCAATACATGATCACAATAAGGTTGTAACCACGGTTCACGACCGAATCGTGATTGGAAAACCACCATCCATTGCGTCGTCTCCAGATTCAGTGCTTCGGCAACCAGGCGTGCCGTCTTCTGACATTGACAGTGGTAAGGGTCACCACTGGCGAAATATCTTTGAGGTATGCCATGAAAGGAGAACAACAATCGGTCTCCGCGGCCGTGTTGTTGCCAGTGATCGCGAATCTTGGTTGCGAGCGCCTTGATGTAACCCGGATGGTCATGATACGCATTTATGAATCGCAACTCGGGGACCCACCGCCAGTGACTGAGGGTATCGGCGACAGCATCAAACACCGACCCCACCGTGGTGCCAGAATATTGAGGATACAAAGGCAATACAATAATCCGCCTGGCTCCTTTAACCCGCAACCGGTTCAGTCCATCCTCGATCGACGGTAGACCATAACTCATCCCCAACTCCACATGCACTGGACCCTGATGGCGAGCGGCCAACAGTTCCCGCAACGCCTTTGTTTGCCGCTGTGAAATTACCATTAGCGGCGATCCGGCTTCCGTCCATACCTTCTGATAGGCCTTCGCGCTGCGCTTGGGGCGAACGATCAGAATGATCAACCGTAAGATCAGCCACCAAGCGAGCCGTGGGAACTCTACGACCCGCGGATCGGATAGAAACTGTTTGAGATAGCGGCGTAGGCTTCCCGCTGTGGGTGCTTCCGGGGTCCCCAAGTTGACCACCAACACACCGATCCCGGCTGGTCCATCATGCCGAAAATCAGCATCGCCCAAGTATCGACTCATGACGGCAATCGTTCACTCATCGTTTCAAGTATACTTCAACCGGCCGTTTTGATCGTGCGCACGCCCATCAAGCTCTCCAAAACTTGGGCCTCGCCTCTCCCTGCGCCAGTCCTCAACTCGATATGCACCAGGCACAGACGATGGTAACGACTGGCCAACGGGAATGACACGGGGGAAAAATAGAAGCCCACGGATTCACACACACTGATGCATGTGCGCGGGTAATAACGCTATTACGCGTTACCCGTAACCTTGACCTTCGAACCGAGATGTTCGCGGGCGAAATCCACCATGCGCTTGAGCGATTTCTCGGCCTTTGCACGGATCTCTTCATCGATGACAACTTCGTTGTCGCCCGTTTCCAACACATGGGCAAGACGCGCCAGATCGTTCATCTTCATCCACGGGCAATGACCACAGCTCTTGCAGGTGGCGCCTTCGCCCGCGGTCGGTGCAGGAATGAATATCTTTCTCGGCGCCGCTTCACGCATCTTGTGAAAGATGCCGTCCTCGGTGGCGACGATGAACAACTCATTACTCATTTCCTGGGCGGCCTTGATGATCTGGCTGGTGGAACCCACGCGATCGGCCAGCGCAATGACCCCTGGCGGCGACTCCGGATGTACCAATACCGCGGCAGCCGGGTACAAGGTTTTCAGTTGCGCTAACGCCTCAGACTTGAATTCTTCGTGCACCACACACGAACCCTGCCACAAGAGCATGTCGGCCCCGGTCATACGTTGCACGTAATCGCCGAGAAAACGATCCGGTGCCCACAAAATCTTCTCACCCTTTTTGTGCAGGTGCTCAGCAACTTTCAAAGCGATCGAGGACGTCACTACCCAGTCCGCACGCGCCTTCACTGCGGCACTGGTGTTCGCATAAACCACCACTGTGCGATCAGGATTCTCGTCGCAGAACTTGGAAAATTCATCTGCCGGGCAGCCCAAATCCAGCGAACACTCTGCATCTCGTTCCACCACCAAAACCCGTTTGTTCGGGCTTAGAATCTTGGCAGTCTCGCCCATAAAACGAACCCCGGCGACCACCACCGTGCTGGCCGGATGTTCGTAACCAAACCGCGCCATTTCCAATGAGTCGGATACAAATCCGCCGGTCTCGTCGGCCAGGTCCTGAAGCTCGCCGTCCACGTAGTAGTGAGCCACCAGAACCGCATCTTGTTCCTTGAGCAGACGTTTGATACGTGCGACTTGCGCGTCGTGATCACTCTTGGGCAAATGTTCATGCTTGATCCCACGCGCTTGTAACGCAACCGTGTCAATTTGCTGTTTCAGTTCTTCAGGTATCGTGTGCAAGGCAGTCACCGCGATCTCCTCACTTGAGGTAATGGACCTTGCCGGGAGACTTGTAACGGTATAATCCGGCCGGACGATGGGACCCATCGCGACGTTTTCTCCCGGTATCCTCGATGCAATCAAGGGCGAGGATACGCTTTCTAAAATTACGTTTGTCCAGCTTTTCATATAATATTATTTCGTACACCCGTTGTAACTCGCTGAGCGTGAATTCCGTAGGTAACAACTGGAAGGCGATGGTCGAGTACTCCAACTTCGCTTCCAATCTCCGGCGCCCCAGGGCAACAATCTCGGCGTGATCTAGATAGAGATCGGGCATACGATCGATTGGGTACCATCGGACCTCGGGAGTGGGCCGGGCGTTTATTTCTTCCACCCGCCGCGGCGGCATCAAGGCGTAATACGCCACCGTGATGACCCGCGATGCCGGATGTCGGTCCGGTCGGCCGAAGGTGTACAACTGCTCTAGATACACGTTGTCCACGCCGGTTTGCTGGGCCAGCGTATGCTCGGCACTGCGATCCAGGTGCTCCACCGGGCCGACATAACCGCCAGGCAGTGCCCACGGCGCATCCGCGCCTGCGCGCGGCGGGTGACGGCGCAACAATACCCGCAGCCCATCATGCCCGATCCCGAACACCACGATATCCGTAGACACGTGTACTAGCCACGGTGCCGTGGACCTCAGCTCAGTAAGTGTGTTCATAACACGAACTAGATTAGTGTATTTCCTACACTATGTCAATACGAAGCAATGCCGCAACCCAGCCAGCGGGTCTTAAGTGCCCCACCGGTAACAGTCACGCGCCGCCAGTTCGTGTGTGTTAACCCGTATATTGCAGACGAGCGCGGGGTTTTCATCAGTGCGGCTCCGGCGGTTTCTGATCCAGCTTCGTTTGCGCCAGCGCAGATTGTAATTGCCGGTTCCACAATTCCACCACGCGTTGCGGTGGTGACGACTCGGCAGGCGCATCCGCCATGACATGTTTGACGTTCCAGCGTATAGACTCTTTGATGCTCAGCTTGACCCCGGTTCCGGTACTGTACATCCATCCCAATACCTCAAATGCGGGTTCGTAATTTTTTTCAGCTAGCATTTTGATCCACTGCGACGCGCCGTCGGGATCGGGATTGGGGCCAAAGATCAAGCCAAGGCTCAGGTTGAATTGCGCGTCCTCGATGCCTTGAATCGCGGCCCGCCGCAGCCAACGCAGCCCTTCGACCTCGTCGCGGGGCACACCCGCACCATCGGCGTACGCAACGCCCAAGCTGTATTGTGCCTCCACATGGCCTTTATCCGCTGCTTTGTGATACCACTCCGCCGCTAACACCACGTCGCGTTGCATGCCCTGGCCCCAGTAGTACTTCTCGGCATGCGCAAATTCTTTTTCAGCGGTCAACAGCGAGGATACGTTCTTTTGAAACGTCATTAAGGCGGTATGTTGCGGCACCGCCCGCAATCCGCGCTCGATCATGTCCTGCGCATCTTGGTAGCGTTTTGCCTCCGCCGATTCCCGGCTCTTGTCGAGAAAATATCGCGCAATATCGTCAAGCCCAGTCAGCGCCTGCGGATGATCGGCCGCGACACTTAAAACTTGACGATAAGTCTCAACGGCATTGTCGCCCGCGGGATCGTCGACGCGTCCCTGGGCCATCTGGCTCTCGGCGCGACTCAGCAACACCTGCAATCGGCTTGGCGGTTTTGGCCCGCTGCCAGGTTTTGTCATTTTCCACGCCGGTGTCACCCCCTGGTCATCGTTAGCCGGCGCTACCAGCTTTGGGTGTGACGCAGCGGGCGGATCTGGTGGCCGGTCGGTCTTCGACACATCGATCGAAGGCAACCTCGCGGTAGGCTCCGGTGCTACCAGCGACGCCCTCGACACCGGTGATGGCTCCGGTAGTTGGCTAGACTCAGGCCCGCGCTGTGCGACGTTTGCCACCTTAGCATCCACCTGCTTACGCAGTGCCGTATCAGGACCGGAGGCTGTGCCTGAGGCCGGCGCTACCCCGGCTTCGGACCCCTGCTGCGCCGGCTCCAGCAGGGCTAAGTCTATCGACGTGGATTCCGGTTCTGGAACGTCTGCCAACTTGGACTCCGATTGCGGTTGTAATAATGTGCGCAACCCCGCCGCCAGCAGCAAGGCGACGAGTAACACCCCTACGCCGCCAATAATAAACGGCCGCAACTTGTTGCGTGGAGTCGGGCCCGCCTGCGGTCCGGCAACGCTCTTGGCACTTGGGATATTGTCAACATCCGCGCGTCGCACCGTGGACACGGCACCCTTGTCGCCACGCCGTACCTCGCGAAGAATGACATAGATCATGTCGCTCAGTTTGTGACAATCTGAAACCCGCTGGTCCGGATCCTTGGCCATGGTTGCATTAACCAAGGGCTGTAAATGGCGATGCTCCTCGGGCAGATCTGGGATCGGATCGTTGACGTGGGCATACAGTAACGCGATGCTATCGCTGGTACCGAAGGGAGGCCTTCCAGCCAACATCTCATAGAGGATGACACCCAGTGAATACAGATCAGAACGAGCATCGGTACCGCGGCCTTCCGCCTGTTCCGGGCTTATATAACGCGGTGTTCCGACGATGATACCGGTCCGTGTGAGTCGGGTATCGGAGCCGATGGTCTTGGCGATGCCGAAGTCGGTGAGTACGGAAACGCCGTTTTCACGAAACATGATGTTCTCCGGCTTGACATCCCGGTGGACAATACCCTTATCGTGGGCGCAGGCAAGCGCATTGGCCATTTGGCGCACGATACTGAGAACGGTGTCTTCAGGTATGGCGCGACACAATTTGTCCCTTAGGCTGCCGCCTGACAAGTACTCCATGGCGATGTAGGTGTGATAGCTCTCGGCCGCGATATCAAAAATCGTAACGATGCTCGGATGATTGAGTTGCGCGACCATGCGTCCTTCGCCAATGAATCGCTCGGTAAAATTCGGCTCGGCGACCAGGACCGATCTCGCGCTCGATTCGATATCCGGGGATGCGTATGTATGCGGTAGTCTTAGCGTCGGCCATACGACTAATTCAATGCGGACGACAGGGCGCACCAATATGACTAGTAGGGCTTGTCATGCTACCCCGTATATTGCACCAAGGATCCCGGATGATGGCGACGGGACTTGTGCTGCGCGAAGTCGCAGTGCTCGTGCTGTGCGGGGACAGGCGCCGCGCTGGAGCGAAATGCATAGCCGTAGCTATACGTTGAGTGAAGCGCAAGTGCAGGCGTTCGAGACCGAGCCAACGCCGGGATAGGCACATGCTCGGGCACAAAGCGTCACACCGGGCATTGATCGAATTCCTTATTCCAAACACAATATTAGCTCTACTATTCGCCACCTTGGTGCAATATACGGGCCACAACATCCACGAAAATAATACCGGCAAACAGCCTGTAATTTCCACAACATGAAACAATTAGTCTGGCAATTCTGGGTCGACCGCGGCGGTACGTTCACGGATGTGGTCGCGCTCGACCCTAATGGGAAGGTGATTACTCACAAACTGCTGTCAGAGAATCCAGCGCGTTATTCCGACGCTGTACTCCAGGGAATCCGCGACGTCTTGGGACTCAATGGCTCAGACCCGATACCCACTGATCGCATCGATAAGGTAAAAATGGGCACTACCGTAGCCACCAACGCGCTGCTCGAGCGCAAAGGCGAGCCCTCGGTGCTGATCACCACTATCGGATTTCGCGATGCACTGCGTATCGGGTACCAAAATCGTCCGGATATCTTCGCGCTACAGATCCAACTGCCGGACATGCTCTACCGCCGGGTGATAGAAATCGATGAAAGGATTAGCGCCGAGGGAAAAATTTTGCGTCCGCCGAATCTATCTGAGGTGCGCAGGCAACTCCAGGCGATTTATAACGAGGGCATCCGCTCCATCGCGGTAGTCTTCATGCACGGTTATCGCTATCCCGAACACGAGCGGGCGGTGGCGCAGGTTGCCGAGGAAATCGGCTTCACTCAGATCTCTGCTTCCCACGATGTCATCGCGTTGATGAAGTTTGTCAGCCGAGGTGACACCACCATGGTCGACGCCTACCTGTCTCCGATTCTCAAACGCTATGTCGCGAGCATCGCCGATGAGTTGATAGATACCCACTTGATGTTTATGCAATCCAATGGTGGCCTCACTGACGCTCGCACTTTTCGTGGCAAGGACAGCATCTTGTCCGGTCCCGCCGGGGGTGTGGTCGGCGCCGTCGCCACCGCTATGGAGGCGGGATTTGGCAAGATCATCGGCTTTGATATGGGCGGTACGTCTACCGATGTATGTCATTTCGATGGGGAGTATGAGCGCGCACTGGAAACCCAGGTTGCCGGCGTGCGCTTGCGCGCCCCGATGTTGAATATCCATACCGTAGCCGCCGGGGGCGGTTCGATACTCCATTTTGACGGCTCCCGGTTTCAGGTTGGCCCCGATTCGGCCGGTGCCAATCCCGGGCCGGCCAGTTATCGCCGTGGCGGCCCGCTGACGGTAACCGACTGCAACGTTATGGTGGGTAAGCTGCTACCGGAAAATTTCCCGCCCGTGTTTGGTCCCCATGGCGACCTGCCGATAGACACCGAAGTAGTGCGTGAAGGATTTACCGAGTTGACCAGAGAAATCAATGATGCGACGGGCGGAAGCCGCACGCAGGAGCAGGTCGCGCAAGGTTTTATCGACATAGCGGTAGAAAACATGGTTACCGCGATCAAACGCATCTCCATCCAACGCGGTTATAACGTCACCGAATATACGCTCTGTTGCTTCGGCGGAGCTGGCGCCCAGCACGCCTGTCTGGTGGCAGATGCGCTGGGCATCAACCACGTTTTTATCCACCGCCATGCCAGCGTGTTGTCTGCCTATGGTATGGGTCTGGCCGACATAAGGGTGCTTCATGACCAGACCTTGGAAGTGACATTGAGCGACCCCCACCTCAGGGATGCGAAACAACTGTACGCAAAACTGATCGATCGCGGTTATTCAGACCTGAAACGTCAGGGCATCCGAAAAGAGCAGTGTCAGATCCTCCGCAAAGCGATGATCCGCTACCAAGGAACTGACACCGCGTTGAACATTGATTTCGGTCCTGCCGAGTCCATACAACGGGAGTTTGAAACCGCCCATAGTCAAAGGTTCGGATTCACCGATCCGTCTCGGGACCTGGTGATCGAGTCGATTTCCGTGGAACTGGTAGCCAGTCAACCTCGCCCTTCCCCCGATGTCCAAGCGCGATCTATGTCGGGCACAATGGAGTCCAAACGCTGGACCGAGATATTCACGCATGGCGAACATCACCGGGCACCAATCTATCAACGTGACGCCTTGCATCCAAAACAAGTCATTTCAGGTCCCGCTCTCATCATCGAACCAAACAGCACGATAGTCGTTGAGCCGGAATGGAACGCACAAATTACGGCGCCCGATGAGCTGGTACTGAAACGCGAAAAGACGCGAACGCACCGGCGGGACGTGGGCACCGACGTGGATCCGGTGATGCTGGAGATATTCAACAAGCTTTTCATGTCGATCGCCGAGCAGATGGGTTATACGCTGCAAAACACCAGTTATTCGGTAAACATGAAAGAACGGTTAGATTTCTCGTGCGCCATCTTCGACGACCGCGGTGATCTGATTTGCAATGCGCCCCACATGCCGGTGCACCTTGGCTCCATGGGAGAAAGCGTGCGTAGTGTCATAGAGGCCAGGGGCAACGACATGCTGGCGGGCGACGTCTACGTCCATAACGCCCCTTACAACGGTGGCACGCACCTTCCCGACATCACCGTCATCACCCCGGTGTTCGACAGACAACGGCGTAACATCCTGTTTTACGTCGCCTCACGGGGGCACCACGCGGATATCGGCGGAATTACACCGGGATCGATGCCGCCGAACAGTCAACGGGTCGACGAAGAGGGCGCATTGATCGATAACTTTCTCCTCGTCCGCGATGGCAAATTCCGCGAGCCGGAGTTCCTGTCGCTGCTGCTCGATAATCCCTACCCGGCGCGTAATCCGTATCAGAATCTTGCCGATATCAAGGCTCAAATCGCGGCCAATCAAAAGGGCATCATTGAACTGGAACGCCTAACCGACACCTATGGGCTGAAGACGGTGCACGCCTATATGACGCATATCCAGGACTACGCCGAGGAATCCGTACGCCGGGTGATCGATGTGCTGCAAAACGGCGAGTTCTCATGCCCCCTGGACGATGGCAGCGTCATTGCGGTAACGATTTCGATCGATCCGCAAACCCGCAGCGCCGACATCGATTTTTCCGGCACGTCGCCCCAGGTGACGACCAATTTCAACGCGCCGGCGGCAGTTTGCAAAGCGGCAGTCCTGTATGTTTTCCGCACCCTGGTGCAAGACGACATCCCGCTGAATGAGGGCTGTCTCAAACCACTGCGGATCAATATCCCAAACCATAGCCTGCTGAACCCTGACTATCCTGCGGCGGTGGTGGCGGGCAATGTGGAAACATCTCAATGCATCGTGGATACGTTATACGGGGCCTTAAACGTGTGCGCGGCCTCGCAAGGAACCATGAATAACTTCACTTTTGGCGACGACCGCTATCAGTACTATGAGAC